>JAKAKY010000147.1 GCA_021824365.1 Bacteroidota bacterium
ATTATTGGAAATATTTGGTTAATGCCAAACGCGGTAACCAGGTTTATTTTATTAAAAAATTATTTATCAAATTTAAATGAGGGTAAAGGCCAAAACACGTAACTAAAAATTATATTCAATCCAATTGAAGGATGCCACTTACTCCCAATATTAGTACTGTCATTGTTTTGGGTATTTCCAATTGAGAAAATTGCAAGAAAACAAATTAGTAAAAATAGATTTTTCATTTTTTATATGCATTCGTAAGTGATAGGATTAGTATAAATATCAGATACAAATCGGTTTGCTTTTGTTGCATAGTATTTTTTAAAAAAAATATACTATATATTATAGCCGTTAATTCCTTTTTCTAAACTGTAAATTTCTTTAAACCCTTTACCCAGCAAGAATTGCGCGGCTTTCTTGCTTCGCTGGCCAGCTGCACAATACACTACTGTTAATGATGCGGGATTTAAATTTTTATAAGAATCTTCTAATTTGTTTAAAGGAATATTTAGCCCCCCGATATTTTTTTCATGATGCTCATCTGCCTCACGAACATCAATCAGCTGCAATTCCTTATATGCTAATAATTCCAACAAAGTATTTAAATCAATATAATAATTTTTTTCAGCGGCATGTGTCGGTTTAGAATGTAATGCAGTAATTGTTTTATTAAGCGGATTAGCTTGAAAGTGATATACCTGAAAGTGCATGGACGTTACATCTATTACCAATAACTTACCGGAAAGTATTCCTTTTTGCCCGGTAATTATTTTTACCACTTCATTTGCTAAAATGGTTCCAACAATTCCCGGCAAAGTTGCAACCACACCAATTTCTGCACAATTTGGCATATCGTCATCTCCGGGCGGTTCGGGAAATATACATCTGTAAGTTGGACCATTCTGAAAATTAAATACCGATACCTGACCTTCAAATTTATAAATAGAACCAAAAACAAGTGGCTTGTTTTTTATAACACAAGCATCATTTACTAAGTATCGGGCAGTAAAATTATCTGAGCCATCCACCACAATATCATATTGTTCAATAACAGAAAGTGCATTTCCCGGGGTTATAAACGCATTGATGTGTGTTACATTCACCAATGGATTGATTGCTTTTGCTTTTTGAGATGCAACTATTGCTTTAGATAATCCAACATTTGATGGTGCGTATAAAATTTGCCTTTGCAAATTGCTTTCTTCTACAATATCACCATCCATTATTGTAATGTGCCCAACACCTGCAGCAGTAAGATATTGAAGCAGGGGGCATCCCAAACCTCCGGCACCAATAATCAGCACTTTAGCTGCTTTCAGTTTTAATTGCCCTTCAACGCCAATTTCGGGTAAAATTAAATGACGTTGATAACGTATTTGCTCTTGGGTAGTTAGCATACAAATTATTTTCTACACAAAGGGCTCCCAGTCTTTCCATACCGGTTGATAACCCTTTCGTTTTATCATGGCTACAATTTCTGCCGGTGTTCGGCTATCATCTATTTCAAATTGCTCTAAAGATTCTATTGAAGTAACATATCCGCCCGGATTTGTTTTAGAACCTGCACTCATACTGGTAATACCAAGCTCAATAATATTATCTCTGAAATTTTCATTTTCGCGGGTTGAGATAGACAACTCAACTTCTTCATTAAAGAGTCGCCATGCACAAATTAGTTGCACCAATTCTTTATCACTCATCACAACCTTTGGTTCTATAAAACCCTCTGCCGGCCTTAATCGGGGAAAAGAAATACTATATTTTGTTTTCCAATAGGTTTTTTCGAGATAACTTAAATGTAAGGCGGTAAACAAATTATCTGTTCGCCAGTCTTCCAATCCTATTAATACGCCCAAACCAATTTTATGAATGCCTGCTTTACCAAGTCTGTCGGGTGTTCCCAATCTATAATCAAAATTTGATTTTTTTCCCTTTAAATGGTGCAAGTGATAATCTGCTTTATGATAAGTTTCCTGATAAACAAGTACCGTATGCAGTCCTGCGGCGATTAAGGTTGAATAGTCCGCTTTATCCATGGGTTGCACTTCCATAGAAATATTGGCAAAATGGGGTTTTAGTAAAGTAATTGCCTGTTGAATATAGGGAACCCCCACGGTTCTATTGGCTTCGCCTGTTACCAACAAGATATGCTCGAAACCCTGTTCTTTTAAATACATCGCTTCCTGCATCAACTCAGTTTGGGTTAAAGTTTTCCTTGCCAGCTTATTATTGTAACTAAAACCACAATAGGTGCATATATTTTGGCACTCATTTGATAAATACAATGGTATATACAACTGTACTGTTTTTCCAAAGCGTTTTTGTGTTAGTTTGTGGCTGAGTGCGGCCATCTGTTGCAGAAAAGGAAGGGCTGCCGGGGAAATCAATGCTTTAAAGTCTTCTAAATTTCGTTTATATTTACGTAAAGCAATCTCAACATCAGGCGCTTTTTTATTGTAAATACTTTCTTTTATTGTATCCCAGTTTAATAAATCATATTGTTCCTGAAACATAATTTTTATTTTTTATAAAGTAGCCAGAAATTGTGTAAACGGACTACTTGCTGCTGCCATATTGTTTTCTTCTGCTAATCCGGCCAAATACCCCATTCTACCAGCTTCCACTGCTTTTTTAAATGCCGCGCCCATCTCTACGGGGTTTGCTGCTACAGCAATGGCCGTATTCACAAGCACTGCGGCGGCGCCCATTTCCATAGCGGCAGCAGCATGACTTGGCGAACCAATTCCTGCATCAACAATAACTGGAACTTTGCTTTGTTCAATAATAATAGATAAAAAATCTTTGGTGAGTAGTCCTTTATTGCTGCCAATAGGTGCACCTAATGGCATTACTGCTGCAACACCCACTTCTTCCAATCGTTTACATAATACCGGATCAGCATGTATATAGGGCAAAACAATAAATCCCAACCTCACCAGTTCTTCTGCCGCCAACAAAGTTTCTATAGGATCGGGTAATAGATATTTCGGATCGGGATGAATTTCTAATTTAAGCCAGTTCGTTCCCAGTGCTTCTCTGGCTAATTGAGCTGCAAAGACTGCCTCTTTTGCATTCCGAACACCAGATGTATTAGGAATTAACTGAAACTGGCTATTTTGTAAATAGGGTATAATTTCATCGTCGGAAGATACAAATTCCATTCTTTTCAACGCTACCGTTACCAATTCAGAGCCTGATGCCAATAAAGCCTCCTGCATGAGTAAATGATTCCCAAATTTTCCGGTACCTGTTAAAAGCCTGCTACCAAAAGGCGTTCCTGCTATTATTAACGGATCATTCATTTTAATTATGTATTAATATTTTAAAATGTATTTACAGATATTATTTTGTGATATTGCTGCATGACTCTTTGTGCTGCATGCAACATATTTTTTTCTTTAACAATTGCTCCCGACACCGCAATGCCATATAATCCCGTGTACAAAAGTGGAGCCATATCCTCAATTTCTACACCTCCGATACCAATCACCGGCGGCACACGAATGTTTAATTTTTTTAATTCGTTAAAAATGGTTTTATATCCTTTTAACCCAAGTATTGGGCTGAGTTTTTGTTTTGTAGTGGTAAAACGGAATGGGCCCAGCCCAATATAATCAGCAGTGCTATCACTTAAAATGATTATATCGTCGATTGTGTTTGCTGTACAACCAATCATGTAATTATTCCCTAATAATTTTCGGGCATCGGTTATTGGCATATCTTCTTTTCCTATATGTACCCCGTCGGCTTTAATATCAAATACCAACTCCACATTATCATCTATAATAAATACAGCCCCATATTGTTTACATACCTGTTGAACAGCTAAGGCAATTGTTTTGTAATGCGCATACTCTACCTGCTTTAAACGGAGTTGTATCCATTTTACACCACCACTACATGCTGCAGCAGCCTGTTCGGCAGAAGAAGCAATGAATTGTACGGGCTGAATCATATATTAGTTTAACTTTAATAGTGATATCCGATAAGTGAATTGCTACTGGAAAGAAAATGATGCGTATATTTTACAGCGGCTTCGGCAGCTTGTTCTATTTTCAAACCATTTGCCAATGCAGTTATGAGCGCTGATGATAAAACACAACCACTGCCGTGTTTGCTTCCTTTGGGTAATCGTTCGTGTTTATAATGATAGCTGTTTTTATGATAGTAAAGTATATCTATAACTGTTCCCTGATGGGTTGTATGACCACCCTTTAAATAAACTGCACAAGACTTACTGATTTCATGAAGCAATTGGAGGTATTGTGCGCCAAATAAAATTTCTGCTTCAGGAAGATTGGGAGTTATAACATTTACTGAATTTAAAATATTTTCTAATAAATTTTTTTCAATGCAGTGATGAAATAAAAATCCTGCACTGGCCTTCAGGATGGGATCCCAAACAATAATAGCATCTGGAATTTTTTTTCTTAAAAACAGCAGAAGCGCATACAATTCAACAGGGTTTTGAACTATGCCAATTTTAATGTACCTGACATCAAATCTATTCGTTAAAATATTTATTTGCTCCCGGATGTCTTTTAAAGAAACCCATTCCACTCTTTCAAAAACAATATCATTTTGCCAGGTATTGGCAGAAAGAACGCCCAACCCATACCCGCCATTTGCTTCAATGGTTTTTATATCAGAGAGAATGCCGGCTCCGCCACTCGGATCAAATCCTGCAATTGTTAATATATAGGGTCTTGTAGCTGTCATCCTTATCTATAAATTTCTGCTCCTGTTGCTTTAAATTCTTTTGATTTTTTTTCCATTCCTTTTATTTGTAATTTTTTCTGTTCTTCGCTAAAATTTCTAATATCCTGCGTAATTTTCATAGAACAGAAATGGGGGCCGCACATGGAACAGAAATGGGCAATCTTAGCTCCATCAGCAGGCAGTGTTTCATCATGAAAGGAACGTGCAGTATCTGGATCTAATGACAAATTAAATTGGTCTTCCCAACGAAATTCAAATCGGGCTTTACTTAGCGCATTATCACGGTATTGTGCGCCGGGGTGCCCCTTTGCCAGATCTGCTGCATGTGCTGCAATTTTGTATGCAATTACACCATCTTTTACATCTTTTTTGTTAGGTAAACCAAGGTGTTCTTTCGGAGTTACATAGCAAAGCATTGCGGTTCCGTACCATCCAATCATTGCAGCCCCAATTGCAGAAGTAATATGATCATATCCGGGTGCAATATCGGTTGTTAAAGGACCTAATGTATAAAATGGCGCTTCATTACACTCTTTCAGTTGTTTTTCCATATTTACCTTAATTAAGTGCATGGGTACGTGGCCGGGGCCTTCAATCATTACTTGCACATCGTGTTTCCAGGCAATTTTCGTTAATTCGCCAAGTGTTTCTAATTCCGCAAATTGTGCAGCATCATTTGCATCGGCTACAGAACCCGGACGTAAACCATCTCCCAATGAAAAACATACATCATAGGCTTTCATAATAACACAGATTTCTTCAAAATGTGTGTACAGAAAATTTTCTTTGTGGTGTGCCAAACACCATTTTGCCATAATACTGCCACCTCTTGAAACTATTCCGGTTAACCTTTTGGATGTGAGTGGAATATAACGAAGTAATACCCCGGCATGAATGGTAAAATAATCTACACCTTGTTCTGCCTGTTCAATCAATGTATCTTTAAAAATTTCCCAGGTTAAGTCCTCCGCTTTTCCATTTACTTTCTCCAATGCCTGATAAATGGGTACTGTTCCTACCGGAACCGGACTATTTCTGATAATCCATTCTCTGGTTTCATGAATATTCTTTCCGGTTGATAAATCCATTAAAGTATCGCCTCCCCACCGGCAACTCCACACTGCTTTATCTACCTCCTCTTCAATAGAAGAAGTAACAGCCGAATTGCCAATATTCGTATTTATTTTAACTAAAAAATTACGGCCTATTATCATCGGCTCAATTTCCGGATGGTTAATATTAGCGGGTATAATAGCCCTTCCGGCTGCCACTTCATCTCTAACAAATTCAGGCGTTATTTTATTGATTGGCATACCTGCACCGAAACTATTACCGGCATGTTGTTGATCGAGCAATGGATTCTTTTGCCTTTCTTCTATACGTTGATTTTCACGAATTGCGATATACTCCATTTCAGGCGTAATAATACCTCTTCGTGCATAATGTAACTGGGTTACATTTCTACCTGATTTTGCTTTATATGGTTTTCGAATATGTTGAAATTGCAGGCTTTTTAAATCGGGATTATTTAAACGCTGATGACTATATTCAGAAGAGAAAACGTTTAGTATTTCTACATCACCGCGTTCAGTAATCCATGGCTCTCGTATACGGGGTAAGCCCTTCCTTATGTCAATTTCGATTGCAGGATCGGTATATGGGCCACTAGTATCATAAACAGTTTCAGGTTCATTAGGCAACACCTCCTTCTTTCCTAATGAAGCATAAATGGTATCATTCAAATAAATTTCACGCATAGCTACCTGAATATTAAACAACTTACCCGGCACATAAATTTTTTTTGAACCACTTATTGGGGTTTTTATAATCAACTCATTGTGTGGTTTCAATTCTTTATCTTTCTTCATAATTATGATTGTGTGGAATTAATAGTATTTAATAAATAATTAAATTATCCACCCTGTGAAGCACGAATCAAAACAAGGTGATCATTTGGTAGTAATTTATATTCGTCCCAGTCTTTTTTTGGAATAACGGTATTGTTAACTGCCACTGCAATCCCGTTACAGGAAGTAATTGCAAGCTTTTCTAATGCCTTTGCAATAGTTTGTGCATCAGATAATTCTATCAGAGCATCATTTAAATAAATAGTCATATACCATTAATAATGGAGAAACAAAAAATTAACAATAAGCTTTAGGAAATACAAGAAAGCAGCAAAACAGGAAGTATATACTTTTCCCTTCGCAGGCATTATCCTGATCAGGTAAAGGGTATCATCTCAGCCTTATTCGGCACCCCTAAAGCAATTCAAAAGTATAGTATTCCCTCAATATAAAAGAATTAAAAACTTTAGGTGAAGATTAAAAACTTGTGAATCACAGGTTATAGTAAGGTTGCGATTTTCGGATATAGCCCCTTATTAGCATTTTATTAACTACTTTTTCTTGCACTTATGTTGCTTACCTTTACTTCTGCATTTTCACCTCCTGTTGTGTTTCAAACTCCGGGTTAGCTTACTTTTGAAAACCAGTCTTATTTTACACCAAACCTACTCTCTGATGTTCATTTATTCTGACAGGTATAAAGTTGTGTAAAACAGGTTTAGGATTTAAAATACTAGTTTTTGCCTGCCTGCCAATCACCATAACATCATAGAAAAAGGGTTTGTGAATCTTGCAATAGGCAATCCAAAAAGTTTTACCATAAGCTAAACTTAGTATATAAAACAATTACATAAAAATGCTGAAAATATAAATGACAGCCAATGCCATTAACCCCATGAATAATGTAGCGATGGTATATGCCCGCAGCATGGGCTTTATGTTTAGAGAAGAAAATTTAGCAACCACCCAGAAATAAGAATCGTTAGGATGTGATACAATCATAGAACCGGCACCCATTGCCAACACACATAAAATGGTTCCGTTGG
>JAKAKY010000003.1 GCA_021824365.1 Bacteroidota bacterium
CGTTAAAACGGCATTGAGTAGTAAAACCCCCTGTTTTGCCCATGGCGTTAGGTTGCCGGTGGTAGGAATGGGCATACCTAAATCGGCCTGTAATTCTTTAAAAATATTCTGTAAAGAGGGGGGTGGTTGCACGCCATCGGGAACGCTAAAACTAAGGCCCATGGCTTGTTGTGGCCCATGATAGGGGTCTTGCCCAATGATGACTACCTTTACTTGCTGAAAAGGCGTGGTATTAAACGCATTAAAAATTAAACTACCGGGTGGGTAAATAGTTGCCCCGGTGGCTTTTTCTGTTTTTAAATGGGTTACCATTTGCAAAAAATAGGGTTTGGTGAATTCTTTTTGCAGTTGTTCTTTCCAACTGTTTTCAATTTTTACGTCCATTTTTTGAAATGTGTTTGGATGCAAACTAATTAAAATTTAGTTTTGCGCCCTAATCAATTGGTTCGGTAGCTCAGTTGGATAGAGCAACTGCCTTCTAAGCAGTAGGTCATTGGTTCGAATCCAATCCGAATCACTGAAAGCCCCTTTAAATAGGGGTTTTTCGTTTACATGCTTATTTTAATTATTTTAATTACACTTATTTACACTTTTTTTCCTTTTTTTGCCCTGAACTGTTCTACAAATGTGCTACTATTGTTCTACAATTGTTGCTTATGTCTTATTCAATCAAAGCTATCCTGCATAATCACGTGCAAAAAAACGGCCTTCAAAGTATTAAAATTCAAGTGATTTATAACCGAATCACTGCAACAGATTGAATGGCTTCATCTAAATACGATGCGGCCATTTTTGTTTCAGCTTCGGCCACTATTATCACAAATTTGAAGAACGGGATGGGTTATTTAAAAGGATTTTTGGGAATATATTTTTCAATTGCAGGATTCATTACCTTACCCATACCTGCTTTTTTAAAGGCCGGTATAAATGCGGTTACAGAAATAATACCTGCAATACCTTCCATTAATAAGGTAAAAGGAGCACTGGTTTTATGCGCTAAATACCCAGTCAATAAACTACCAATGGGCTGTATGCCTAAAAAGGCCATGACGTAATAACTAATTACCCTGCCGCGCATACGTTCTTCTACATGAGTTTGTATGTAAGTATTGGTGGAAGCGATGAGTGCTAACAGGCCACTTTCGCCCAACATAATAATGGCTAAGGCAATCCATAAATGTTGCATGTAAGAAAAAAGTATGATACAAACAGATATTAATATGTTTGACCATGTAATAATTTTTAAAAAATCTTTGCCCGGTTTTAAGTTGGCTACATATACAGCGCCCATTAATGCACCCAGTCCGGCAATACTGTTTAGCCAACTGAAAGTGGTTACATTACCCTTAAACACCTGTTGTGCATATACCGGAAATAAGGTATTATAAGGCATTACAAAAAAACTGATTAAAGCCATTAACAAAATGGCTGAGCGAATACCCCTGCTCTGTTGTAAATAAGCATATCCTTCTTTCAGATTTTCCCAAATAGGCTCTTGTATTGTTTTAGCGGGTGGCACTTTTATTTTCATCAGCAACAACGAAACAATTACTGCAATAAAACTTAGAAAGTTAATGAAGAAACATACCCCTTCTCCAAAACTGCTGAGCAATATACCGGCTACTGCAGGCCCTGCTAAACGGGCTAATGTAACCATGCTTGAATTCAGTGCAATAGCATTGGGTAAGTCATCTTTTTTTTCAACCATCAAAATCATAAACGACTGGCGGGCTGGTGTATCAAATGCATTGATGATTCCGAGCATGATACTTAATAGAATGATGCTATTAACAGTATGTGTACCCGTAATTACAAGAGCTGCTAAAATACCGGCCTGTATCATAGAAGCAATTTGCGTAATTAATAAGGTTTTATAACGGCTATGCCTGTCAACATAACTGCCTGCATAGGGTGAAAGCAGTAAAGTGGGTATTTGCCCGGCAAAGGCAACTATACCCAACATAAAAGCGGAATGTGTTAAGGTATAAATTAACCAGCTTACCGCTATTCTTTGCATCCATGTGCCAATGAGTGAAATAGCCTGACCCCAAAAGTATAGCCTGAAATTTCTATACCGCAATGCCCGCATGGAGTTGGGTAGCATCATGTAATTACTTTTTTCAGAATAAGAAATGAATGTATAACAGCAAATATACATTACAATAAAACCATGAACGATTAATGTTTGCCAATGGTATTGTAACAGGAAAACTGATAGCTTGCAATACGATTTTTCAAATATTTTTTCAATACCAGATTGGCTTACATTTACTGCTTAAATGCACCATATGAAATTGCCTGTTTTTAATTTAAATACTGAATGGGTGTTGCTTCAAACCATTGCTGCAACTATTTATGAGCAATATGAATTACAGATTAAAGAAGATGCCAAAGAAAATGTAATACGCTGCAGGAATTTTTTAGATGCAAAAATGCAACGTGCCGATACTGCTTTTTATGGCATTAATACCGGCTTTGGTTATTTGCAAAATGTACAAATAGATAAAGCCAAAATTGAACAATTACAATACAATTTGTTGATGTCGCATGCCTGTGGCATGGGTGAAGAAGTGCCGGCGCCTATTGTGAAATTGATGTTATTATTGAAAATAAAATCATTAGTGTATGGATATAGTGGTGTACAATGGGCTACCGTTCTACGCTTGGCCGATATGTACAATAATGCTGTTTTGCCGATAGTCTACACACAAGGCTCATTAGGTGCGTCGGGTGATTTAGCACCATTGAGCCATTTAAGCCTGCCCTTAATTGGATTGGGAGAAGTGAAGTATCAGGGTAAAACCATGCCTGCCCAACAGGCACTATCCTTATTGGATTGGCAGCCGCTTGCCTTACAAAGCAAAGAAGGCCTTGCCTTAATTAATGGAACGCAGTTCATGAGTGCATATGGGGTATACTGTATTCATCAATCGCATCGTTTATTAAATTGGGCTAATTTGATTGCCTCAATCTCTTTTGATGCGTTTCATTGTACCACCGAACCTTTGCAGGCACTTATCCATCAAATCAGGGCACACAGTGGTCAGGTTGCTTGTGCAGACACTTTGCGTAAATATTTAAAAGACAGCTCCATTGCGTTTCAGAAAAAGGAACAGGTACAAGACCCCTATTCGTTCAGATGTATACCGCAAGTGCATGGAGCTACAGCCGATGCCATACATTTTGTTCAGGAAACTTTTACAAGAGAAATTAATTCAGTAACAGATAATCCTAATATTTTTCCGGAAGAAGATGCTATTTTAAGTGGAGGAAATTTTCACGGACAGCCATTGGCGCTGGGATTAGATTTTATGGCTATTGCCATGAGTGAATTGGCTAATATTAGTGAACGTAGAACTTATCAGTTAATTAGCGGGCAACGGGGCTTGCCTTTGTTTTTGGTAAAAGACCCGGGTTTAAATAGTGGTTTTATGATTCCTCAATACACTGCTGCAGGCATTGTTAGCGAAAACAAACAATTATGTACACCGGCAAGTGTAGATAGTATTTCCTCTTCCAACAATCAGGAAGACCATGTGAGCATGGGCGCCAATGCTGCCACCAAATGTTATCGGGTAATACAAAATGTAGAAAAAGTTTTGGCTATAGAATTGTTAACTGCTGTTCAGGCATTAACCTTCCGTCGTCCGGAAACCAGTTCTCCCAGGATTGAAAAATTGGTTGCCGATTTTAGAAACGAAGTACCTTTTAATGAAAAAGACAGGGTGCTGCATGATGATATGATGACAACTATTCGTTTTATACAAACGTATCATTTACCGGATTAATACAGTTGTTCCTTTTAAAGCAAACTTTTCGCCGGTTTGGCTATCGGTATAACTCAACGTCCATATATAGGTGCCACTTGGTTGTGCCAAACCATTTACCGTGCCATCCCATTTTTGGCTCCAATCCGTAGTTTGAAAAATAATTTGCCCAAAACGATTATACACTGCAAAACGCAGGTTAATGGCTTTATAAGCATTTAACGGATATAAATAATCATTCAAGCCATCTCCGTTAGGTGTAAAGGCAGATGGTACGGCAATATAACAGTTGGGAACCGCTTTAAGTAGTTTGGTATAGGTATTTGTACAACCTGCTGTATCGGTAATGGTTAATTGAACCGGATAATTAGTGGTTCTGTTATTGTTGGGATAATTTTGTGCAGGCGGCGTTTGTAATCCACTGGTTTGCCCATTACCAAAATTCCAATACCATTTGGTAATTAAACCAATACTTGAATCAGTAAAGTTGACGGCATCATTCGGACAAATAAAACCGGGTGATGAGAAAAATGCTTTTGGTGGATAATTATCTAATACAATGGTTTTTAAAATACTATCAGCACAAACGCTGTTAGCTGCAACTAATTTAATTTGCTTTTGTCCCAGCGTAGCATAAATTATAGCCGGGTTTGCATTAGTGCTGGTAGTTACATTATCGAAAGTCCATAACCATGTGGTTGCATTTTGAGCTTGCAAAGTATACTGAACGGTATCTTGCCGGCAACCATAATGTATGTTGTAAGCAAAATTGGCTTTTACCAATTGTTGCGACGTAATGGTAAAAGATGATTGAGTACCTAACGGTACCGCATTGAGGCAGTTATCTAATAAAGTATTTCCATCAGAGCCCATTAATTGCTGAATACTGTAAATATTTGGCGAAAGTGGTGCATTTAACTGAACAATGATGGAATCTGTATCAAAACCGGTATTGCAACCTACACCTGAGGCAGATTGTGCGGTAGCGGTCGGCGAAAGTGAAAAATCGCTTCCATCTGCAGCAATAGACGAGCATTGAACGGTTTTGTTTAATTTAATATATACTTCTTTACCCCCACAAATACCCGAAGCTTTCAGGTAAGTAGGAATATTAGGATCAGTTATACTGGCGGTACCACCAGAAAAGGTTAAACTATAACCACTTTGGCTATCGGTAAAATGACTAACCAGCAACAAATAAGTATGCCCCTGAATAATAGCAGGTGGCTTACTAAACGGGGAAACACCGCCTTGTGCATAGGTAGGGGGTGAAGCACATTGATTAGCAGCAGCGGCAGTATCGGCAGTGCCTGTTAAACCACCAACACCAGACCAGTTGCAGGCAACAAAAAGGGATGGGTCGGTAAATACCGTATTGGGATCAACACCTGTTATATCAAATATTTGCCAGTCGTAATCATCACTTAATGTATTTGGCGTTATCACAAATCCAAGCGTTCCGGATTGGTAGCAGGTAAATTTATACCAATAGGGATTTTTGTTAGTGGCTATAAATGAATTTGGACCGGAACAAGGTGGAACAGGAATAGGCGTATTACCACAAATACCAACAGAGCCTTGTGTAAATGTTTTAACGCCACATACCGGAAATGCACTGGCAGGGGTTTGTCCCTTTACAGAACAAACCGCTTGTGCGCCAATTTTGGTTGGCTGCAGAAAAAATACAAACACACATAAAAAAATATATTTAAGCTGATTCATTAAAAGATAATGAGCAGTTTCTAATTAGAATTGCAAAATAGACATTCTGCTGCTTTTCCCTTAGGTTTTAACAATTCCAATGAATAAGCATCTATATACTTTAAATTACATAGTAATGATAATTATTGGGTTTGTTACAGGTAACAAAGGCTGGCAGCAAGTTTTATATGGGTGTATAACGTACATTTGTTCACTACAATTCATAGAGGTATGAGCGAAGAAAAAAGTTTAAATTTTTTGGAAGAAATTATTGAGGCTGATGTAGCATCGGGAAAATACCAACAAATCATCACCCGTTTTCCACCGGAACCCAATGGCTATTTACACATGGGGCATGCCACCAGTATTTGCCTCAATTTCGGACTTACAAAAAAATATGGCGGATATACCAACCTGCGATTCGACGATACGAATCCCATAACAGAGGATGCTGAATATGTAGAAAGCATTAAAGCAGATATTAGATGGTTGGGTTTTGAATGGAAGCATGAATTATATGCCAGCGATTATTTTGAAACCTTATACGAATTTGCTGTTCAATTAATTAAAAAAGGATTGGCATATGTGGATGACAGTACCAGTGAAGAAATTGCCGTACAAAAAGGTACACCCACACAACCCGGCATTAACAGCCCGTATCGCAACAGAAGTATAGAAAAAAATATACAACTATTTGCAGCCATGCGAAATGGGCAATTTAATGATGGTGAAAAGGTATTGCGTGCTAAAATAGATATGGCACACCCTAATATGCTATTACGAGATCCTTTGATGTATCGCATTAAACATTCCCACCACCATCGCACTGGCGATAAATGGTGTATTTATCCCATGTATGATTTTGCGCATGGACAAAGCGATAGTATTGAACATATTACCCATTCCATTTGTACATTAGAATTTGTTCCGCATAGAGAATTATATGATTGGTTTATTGCACAATTAGGTATTTACCCATCGCACCAATACGAATTTGCACGCCGTAATCTTTCTTACACCGTAATGAGTAAGCGAAAACTATTACAATTGGTGAATGAAAAATTAGTGGCCGGGTGGGATGACCCACGTATGCCCACCATTAGCGCCATGCGCCGCAGAGGGTATTTACCTGAAAGTATCCGCGATTTTTGTGATGGCATTGGTATAGCCAAAAGAGAAAATTTGGTGGATATTGGATTGTTAGAATTTTATGTACGCGAACGTTTGAATAAAATGGCACTTCGCCGGATGGTTGTATTTGATCCCCTTAAAATTACCATTACCAATTTTCCTGATACGATTGAATGGGTTGAGACAGAAAATAATCCGGAAGATTGTAATGCCGGTATGCGTTCAATGCCTTTTAGTAAGGAGATTTATATTGAAAGAGCTGATTTTATGGAACACCCCCCAAAAAAATATTTTAGGTTAGCACCCGGGCAAATGGTACGTTTAAAAAGTGCATATATTATTCAATGTAATGAAGTAATCAAAGATGCCAATGGAAATGTATCTGAACTAAAATGTACCTATATACCTGAAAGCAAAAGTGGTAACGATACCAGTGGCATACATGTAAAAGGTACACTACATTGGGTAAGTGTTGCACATGCCATTCCCATTGAAGTGAGGTTATATGATAGGTTATTCACGGTTGAAAATGTGGATGCAGCTGAAGGTGATTTCAAGGATTATTTCAATCCAACATCGTTGGAAGTATTGCATCATGTTTATGCTGAGCCTGCTTTGCAACATGCAACATTTGAAGAACGTTATCAGTTTATGCGTAAAGGATATTTTTGTTTAGATAAAGATTCGCAAACCCAACAACTCATGTTTAACCGTACAGTTGGCTTAAAAGATACCTGGGCAAAAGAAATGAAAAAGGCATAATACGCATTTGAATGTATGATGGCCTAAATGAAAGTATATGAATTTATTGCAGGCATTTCAGCAAGAATGGAAAAAACGATTTTCGTATCTGCATCCTCACAACTGCACATTATTATTGGCAGTTAGCGGTGGTGTAGATAGCATGGTATTGCTGGATTTATTGCATACAATGTCCTTTCCTATTTCGGTGGCGCATGTTAATTTTCAATTAAGAGGTGAGGAGAGTGACAGAGATGAACGCATTGTGCAGGAAGCCGCTGCTAAATATCAGGTAAATTTTTTTTTGAAAAGCGTAAATACCCAACAATTTGCTGCATCTGAAAAAGTTTCAATACAGGTTGCAGCAAGGCTGTTACGTTACCAATGGTTTCATGAATTACTCAATCATTCATTTTTTACTGCATCAGCCAATGCAGTAATTGTAACGGCACACCATGCCAATGATAATATTGAAACCGTACTGCATCATTTTTTTAGAGGAACCGGAATTGAAGGGTTACAGGGTATCCCATCCAAAAACAATCAAATTATCAGGCCACTGCTATTCGCATTTAAAAAAGATATTTTGGCGTATGCACAACAAAATGGAATTCAATGGGTAGAAGACTCATCTAATGCAACTGATCATTATACCCGCAATTTTATCCGTTTGCAATTAATGCCCATATTGCAGCAGCAGTTTCCGGCTATTGAAACAGTATTAACAGAAAATATACACCGGTTTACAGAGGCTACCCATTTATACCAACAGGCCATTCAATTACATCTAAAAAAATTATTGTTGGCTAATAAAGATGGATATCAAATTTCCATAGCTTTATTGAAAAAATCAATTCCTTTTCAAACTATTTTATGGGAAATAGGTAAACAATTTGGTGGCAGTTCTCATCAAACAAAAGAAATAGAAAAACTCTTAGATGCGCAAAACGGAAGCATACTGCTAACTTTAACGCATCGGTTTATTAAGAATAGAAATTGGCTACTCATTCAACCACTTTCAACAACAGTGGCAGATTTAATAGCAATACCTGAATTTACACAACAGGTAAATTTTGCCAATGGTCAATTGCATTTTGAACAAATACCCACACCTAAAAATATTCAGGTTGCTGCAAATATACTATTGGCAGATGCAACCGATATTCAGTTTCCGCTGATTTTACGCAAATGGAAAACGGGCGATTATTTATATCCTTTTGGTATGCCGCACAAAAAGAAAATAAGCCGGGTTTTAGTAGATTTAAAATTATCATTACCCGAAAAAGAAGCGGTTTGGGTGTTAGAAATGAATAAGAAAATCATTTGGATAATTGGCTACAGAGCTGATCATCGTTTTCGGATAAAACCTTCTACCAATAATTGTTTCAAAATTACCTATCTGAAATAACCGGATACTTCATTTATAAAATGGTTAATGGGATTAAATGTGCTGAGAAACCGGGAAGTAATGATTAAAAATACAATACCATAAACAGCTCCCCAAAAATGGGCGGAATGGTTAATTCTTGAATGGCTATTTCTTGATAAATAAGCTGAAATACCAAGATAAATAATACCAAATATAAATGCAGGAAATTCAATGGGAATAAAAATTAAGCCCAAAGGTTGTGTTGGCGCCAAAAAAACAAAAGCAAATACTACCGCCGATACTGCACCGGATGCACCTAAGCTTCTGTACGAATAGTTATCTGCATTTTTAAAATAGGTGGGTAATAAACATACTACTAATGAACTGATGTATAATAGTAGAAATAAGGGCTTACCTCTATCGCCGAAAATGGTTGCAAAAAAACTTTCAATGGCTTCGCCAAACATATAAAATGCATACATGTTAAAAGCTAAGTGCATAATATCTGCATGAATAAAACCGCAGGTAATAAAACGATACCATTGGTGTTGGTGTGTAATGGCAGGAGGATAGAAAATCAATTCATCCATTAGCGTTTCATTTGAAAACGCAATGAATGAAACAATACATGTAATTGTAATAATAATAATGGTAATTGAAATCATACAGATGATTGCGCTGCTATTTAATGGTGATGATATTTTTCATTTTTTAAAATGGTGCATGCCCTGTACACCTGTTCCGCTAAAATGAGCCGTACCAGCATGTGCGGAAAAACTAACTTTGAGAGACTCCACACAAAATTGGCACGTTTTAAAATTACGTTATCCGCGCCAAAAGCACCGCCAATTAAAAAAATTATTTTTTTATGGCCGGCATTGGCACGTTGTTGTAAAAAATCTGCTAATACTACAGAAGTGAGTTGCTGCCCTCTTTCATCTAATAATATCAGGTAATCTTCTGTTTGTAATTCATTGAGCAGCAGTGTGGCTTCTGCTTTTTTTAATGCTGAAGCTGATAATGTTGCTGCATTTTTGACCGGTTTTATGATGATCCATTCAACTGAAAAGTAATTTTGAATACGACGGGTAAATTCTACAACACCTGATTGTACATATGTATCATGAGGTTTACCCACTGACCAGAATTGAATATTCATGATGTAATTTTTAAAACTGATGTGTGAGGTAGTTTACTTAAGATTAAAAGGATAGGAAAGTTTAGATTTTTATAATTTCATAACCTGTTACCAAAACATAAATGAACACAATCATAGCCAGGAAAATAAGCAGAAAAATTGGAATTAAACCAACTAATAAATATAATTTGCTTCTGAACAAATTACTAAATGTAAAATGATTGCTTTTTTCAAGCATACCATTATTGTGTGCTTTTAAAAATTTGGTTAAAAATTGTTGATACTGCTGAAATGCAGGATTTAATACCCTTTCAATAATTATCTGAACTGAATCTCTATTCTGAGGCAGGTGTTGGTAATAGTAAATAATTAAAGTATTGTATTTTTTTCTTGCCAATTTTAAACTATCTAATATTAGCCCGTCATTTGGGTGTAATAGGTTTTGATTAGAAATACTATCAAAATGGGAATTGTTTTGTGCAATAATTTCCTGCCAGCTTTCATTGCTATGTTTAGGTGTTTGTTTGTATGCAGTTTGCAGGAACAATGACCAATTGGTGGTGGATGATTGTAATATATTTTGACTAATATCGTTAAAGCGGGCTTCATTATTTATTAATTTACTATATTCTTTATCAATTTTTACTGCAAAAAAGTAATAAAAAATAAATGTAATAACAAGCGCAAATGATAATAAAGCAATTAAACCTTTCTTTGAAAAAAAAATGGAGCCCATAGTATCGATTTGCGTACTACGAATATAGCCAACAAATTAGAATACCACCTTACTGTGTTTATGTGGTTTTCGCTTTTTTTGGGAGATTACCGACAATGGGCTCTGTTAAATGCAGTTGAGCTTTTAATTTTTGTAAATCTTTCTTAAAGGTTTTTAGTTCTTTATTTTGTTGGTGAATAAAGGTATTATCAGATAACTTGCCCATTACAGCTTCCATTTCTGCCTCAGAGGTATAGACCATTTTTCGGTAGGGGTTGGTGTAATCTTTTTTTCTTGAGAGAAATATTTGTTCGGTAATCCAAATTTTTGTTAAAAAAGTTTCATTGAATAATTGTTGCAAAAAAGTAGTATCCATTTTTTGCCAGTCTATATTAAGCAATTCGGTTAAAGCAGCTAAAGCGTGTTTGGTTTTTTCAGCAGGATATACCTGGCCTTGTTCCTGATAAAACTGGTGCACGTCTTCCCAGGTTTTAATAAAGTTTTTTTTAATTTTCGTTAATAATTCATCAACTGTGGTTTTTTCCATTAATTGTCCGCCAACATTTATCCATTCTCCTCTTTTAATTTTAGGTAAAGATTTTTTTAAATTTGCAATACTGTTAATTTGAGATGATTTAACCCAATTTAATAAATGATTGGTACCATAATAGGTAATCATTTTTTTGTATAAATCATAGGCCTGACAAACTTTTATTACCACAGTTTTGCGTTTGGCATTTTCTGCATCCGGTAAAATAATTTCTAATTGTTCAATGGTATTTAAGTCTCTTTGCTCTAACAGTAATTTGCCTTTTTCAATACAGGCAATAGTATCGTTTTGGTTGTTATTATTTTCTTGAAGGTAATATGCTTTTCCGGTAATGTATTGTAATGTTTCTAAAGCCTGAAACATTTCATTTACGGTATCGGGTGCTAAAAAATCGTATTCTAAATATTGAATTTTTTCCTGCCGTTTATCTCTGTCAATATATTTCCAGCTGTTTCTGGCTAATGCATACATGTTGTACATAAACCAATAACCCGGCATAATCACTAACATATTTTTTTCTATATCCATACTTACCAGCGAGAAGGGTAAAGTAATGTTTAATTCTGCCGGATAATCGCCCTTGGCTAAAATGGTATAACTGGCAAATTTTGAATTGTGTTTCAAACTAACACATAAACCCGGCCAAAAGCCACGCCCCATTACTATTTCTCCATCTGCACCTCTGGAGTTGTGGTTGGAACCAATAGTAGCACCGGCTGCAATATTACTTTGCCCCATAAGTAATGCAGCACATAAAAAAGAGTTATTGTGGTGTTGTTCATGTGCCGGAAAAATCAGCGAGTTCAATACCTCGCAGCAGGAAATTGTGGCATTATTACCCAGGTAAGAGTTAATTAATCGAGCGCCATATTTTAATTGAGAATGCGATGCCATGATAAACCGAACTGCCTTTACTCCATAAAATATTCTGCAACCATAACCAATAATACCATTCACCAATTCACAACCCTCACCAATTTGTGTCTGCCCTTCTTTACCTGAGTTAATGGTTAAATTTTTTAATTTATTGGCTCCCTTAATGTAGGCATCTTCACCAATCCAAACATCTTTTAAAATAGCACAGTTTTTAATCACTGTTCGGCTGCCCACTTTTCCGTAGTAGCCTCTTTTTTGGTTAAATTGTTTTTCAGTAAATTTTTTAAATTGCTGCAACAGTTTGTAATCATCTCTGTATTTGCTCCATAAATAAGCATCGCCGGGTAGCATACCATTGAATGGAATGACACTTCTTCCACCATTTTCGTTACAAATTTCCATCCATATTCTAATGGCTTCATCTTCTCCTTCTTTCACAATACCATTCCCAAATTTGGCATGGTTAGTTGTTACCATTTCATTGATGTTGACTAAAATACATTCATTGCCAATAATAAAATGAGAAAGATAATTTACATTATCAATCACAACATTATCACCAATATCGCAACTGATGATGATGGAGTTGTATAATCCTACAGGAATGGTTAAATCGCTGAAATTCAGGCAAACGGGTTCTAGCTTGCCTATTCTTACTAATCCAAAAAATTTACAGTTTTTAACCAATTCAGGATTGAAGGCATCAGAAACAAGGATATTATTCCAATCATCGCTGGTATTTCTGTTCTTCACCAAAGCCTCAATTTCATAAGCGGTTAAGCGTCTGTATGTTATGCCGCTTCTGTTTTGGGCATCTCTTAAATAATATTCCTTTTTACCTTTTGGCAAAAACTGTTGCGGAATAAAATGATATCCCAATAGATGCATGGGTATTTTCTGAATATTATTTTCAGGCATTTCTTTTCATTTTAGCGTTTAACACATTATTCAACTGTAACACTTTTGGCTAAGTTACGCGGCTTATCTACATCATATCCTTTAGCAACACCCACATAATAACTGAGTAATTGTAGTGGTATAACACTTAATAAAGGCGCAACAATTTCATCGGCATCAGGAACAAACATAATATTATCTGCCATGCCGGGTAACACATTATCGCCTTCGCTTACCACTGCAACGATGATGCCTTTGCGTGCTTTAATTTCCTGCACATTGCTAATTACTTTTTCATAATACCTGTCTTTTGTAGCTACAAATACTACAGGTAATGTATTATCCACTAAGGCAATAGGTCCGTGTTTCATTTCAGCAGCCGGATAACCTTCGGCATGTATATAAGAAATTTCTTTTAGTTTTAATGCACCTTCTAAAGCAATGGGGAAGTTGTATCCGCGTCCTAAAAATAAAAAGTCGTGGGCATCTTTGTACTTTTCTGCAATTCGTTGAATATCAGTAGTGTCTTTTAGAATTTCTCTTACTTTTTCAGGTATGTCATTTAATTCGTGCATCAATTCCATATAGCGTTCATGCGATAAGGTGCCTTTCGCCAAACCAATTTTAAATGCCATCATGGCTAATACGGCTAACTGTCCGGTAAAAGCTTTTGTACTGGCTACGCCAATTTCGGGGCCAGCATGTGTGTAAGCACCTGCATGGCTTAACCGTGCAATGCTACTACCCACTACATTTACAACGCCAAAAATAAACGCACCTTTTTCTTTGGCATTTTCTAATGCCACTAACGTATCAGCAGTTTCACCACTTTGTGAAATGGCTACAATTACATCGCCCTGGTGTATAATAGGATTTCTATACCTGAATTCACTGGCATATTCTACTTCAACCGGTATGCGGCATAATTCTTCAATCATATATTCAGCAATTAAACCTGCATGCCAGCTGGTACCACAGGCAACAATAATAATGCGTTGGGCCTGTGTAAGCGCTTCAATATGATTTTCAATACCACTCATGATAATTTTACCAACATCAGGCAACAAACGACCACGCAAACAGTCATGAATAGTTTCAGGTTGTTCGTGGATTTCTTTGAGCATAAAATGATCGTAACCTCCTTTTTCTATGGCAGCTAAATCCATATCCAATTGTGCGATAAATGGCGTTTGTTTTTCATTGCCTAAGTTTTTTAAAGTAAGCTCATCAGCTTTAACTATGGCAATTTCATAATCGTTAACGTAAACTACTTCTTTGGTGTATTCAATAATGGGAGAGGCATCACTGGCCAAAAAATGTTCGCCTTTCCCTATACCAATTACTAACGGACTGCCCTTTCTGGCAGCTATGATGGTATCAGGCTCATTTTTATCCACCAATAAAATGCAATAGGCACCTACAATTCTTTTTAATGCAATACGAACCGCTTCTTCCAGGCTGCAACAATTGTTTTTTTGAATGTCTTCAATAAAGTTTAATAATACTTCTGTATCGGTATCGCTGGTAAAATAATAGCCCTTTTTTAATAAATCATTCTTAATGGCTGCGTAATTTTCTATAATACCGTTGTGAATCATGGCCAGATTACCATTATTACTCACATGTGGATGTGCGTTTCTATCGTTGGGTTCGCCATGTGTAGCCCAACGGGTGTGCCCAATTCCAATATGCGCATGCACATTCTTGCCCAGCGCTTCTTCTTCCAATTCAGCAACTCTGCCTTTCTTCTTGTAAACATTCAATTGTCCATTGTCTACTAAGGCAATGCCTGCGCTATCATAACCCCTGTATTCTAAACGCTTTAAGCCCTTAATAATAACCGGATAGGCTTCTCTTTTTCCGATATAACCAACAATTCCACACATAATAACCGAATTTAAGATGAGCCTGCAATATCCTAAATTTTAGCCAAAAAATTTGTATGTTCATGCATAAATACACCATTTATATGTCATTATCATTTCTATTCACTGATGAAATTGTATTAGAAGATGAACGCGTAAAACTGCGTAGTTTACAAGCAGATGATGATCTAAACCTGCGTTTTTTTTCGCAGTATGAGCCTGAATTATGGAAATATTCCATACAATCTGCTGCAGGTGAAGCTAATTTGAAACAATATATTAGTAATGCTTTAGCTGATCGGCATGCTAATCATTCCTATTCTTTTATTGTGTATGACAAAAAGCTGCATGAATTTGCAGGGTGTACCCGTTTTTATGATATTCAAAATACACATGCTACTTTGCAATTGGGCTATACCTGGTATGGAAAAAAATTTCAGGGAACAGGTCTGAATCAACATTGTAAATATGTAATGTTGGCATTTGTTTTTGATACTTTGCAATTTGAACGGGTAGAGGCAAGGGCTGATATATTGAATGAGCAGAGTATTGCCGCCATGAAAAAAATTGGATTTATCACGGAAGGGGTTTTACGTAATAATGCATTAAGTGCAAATGGGTATAGAAGAGATTCAATGGTGTTATCCATATTAAAAAACGAGTGGATAAATAGGGTGAAAGAAAAGCTGATGTGTATGTGCAAATTGACATAATGTTGAATATAATTAAATATTTTTTATATTAATACATTTTACTTTATTTTAGTTTAATTACTAAATATATTAACTATTTTTATCGGTAATGCACGTTAACAAAAAAAATTACATTTCTATTTATACCGTATATGAGCTGATCTCAATTCGTTTATTTGAATACTCTATTGAGTGCAAAACCTTTCAATTTTGTACCTTTGCACTTGTTATTTATAAAAAAAACTAAAAGTAACAGAGAACTTTGTAATGAATAATCAACAGGAAATAGAAAAGAGAAAAACTTTCGCCATTATATCTCACCCTGATGCGGGTAAAACAACATTAACCGAAAAATTATTGTTATTTGGTGGTGCCATTCAAACGGCAGGTGCTGTAAAAAGCAACAAAATTAAAAAGCATGCTACCAGCGATTTTATGGAAATTGAACGCCAGCGCGGTATTTCTGTGGCTACCAGTGTGATGACTTTTGAATATGAAGGCTTTTTAATTAATTTATTAGACACACCAGGCCATAAAGATTTTGCTGAAGATACCTACCGAACCTTAACTGCGGTTGACAGTGTGGTGTTGGTAATTGATAGCGTAAATGGGGTTGAAGAACAAACCCGCCGCTTGATGGAAGTGTGTAGAATGAGAGATACTCCCGTTATTGTATTCATTAATAAAATGGACCGGGACGGCAAAAACAGATTTGACCTCTTAGAAGAAATTGAAAAAGAATTGAATATTGCTTTACATCCCATGACCTGGCCTATTAATAGCGGAAAAGACTTTAAAGGAGTGTATAATATTACCAATAATAATTTATTATTGTTTACAGCCGGCACAAAAGCCGACGATGAAGACGTATTACAAATTGATGATTTAAGCAGCACAATTATTGATCAAAAAATTGGGGAACGCGATGCCGCACAGTTACGTGAAGATGTAGAACTTATTGAAGGCGTGCATGGCAATTTGATAATTGAAGATTATTTGACAGGTAAAGTAGCCCCGGTATTTTTTGGTAGTGCCGTTAATAACTTTGGTGTGCAGGAAATGTTGAATACTTTTATTCATATAGCCCCTACACCCAGAAGCAGAGCAACATCAACGGGGTCAGTAGCTCCCGATGATGCTAATTTTAGTGGATTCATCTTCAAAATTCACGCCAATTTAGACCCCAGGCATCGTGATCGTATTGCTTTTTTGCGGGTTTGCAGTGGTAAATTTGAACGCAGTAAATATTATCATCATGTACGTTTGAATAAAGCTATCCGCTTTAATAATCCTTATTCTTTTTTGGCAAGAAGTAAAGATGTAATTGAAGATGCCTATCCCGGTGATGTAGTGGGATTGTTCGATACCGGCAATTTTAAAATTGGTGATACCCTCACGGAAGGTGCTAACTTTTATTTTTTGGGTATTCCAACTTTCTCTCCCGAAATATTTAAAGAGTTGGTGAATAAAGACCCAATGAAAGCCAAGCAGTTAGAAAAAGGAATTCAACAGTTAACAGATGAAGGGGTAGCACAATTATTTACTCAATTTGGTGGTACCAAAAAAATTATTGGATGTGTGGGTGAGTTACAGTTTGAAGTAATTCAATACCGTTTATTGCAGGAATATGGTGCTGCAGTTGAGTTTAGATCGTTACCATTTTATAAAGCCTGCTGGCTTACCAGTACTAATGCCAAAAAATTAGAAGATTTTTTACGGTTTAAGCAACAAAACACAGCGGAAGATAAAGATGGGCATCCGGTGTATTTAGCGCAAAGCGAATGGTTTTTGAATACGGAAATAAACAATAATCCGGATATTATTTTTCACTTCAGTAGCGAAATTCATAAGTAGTTGTTATTGGATGTTACTTACTTGTAATACATAATTGTAATGAAAGAAACTAAAATTTTAGATGTGATTATGATTGGTGGCGGGCCTATTGGTTTGACATGTGCTTTAGAAGCAAAAGCCCATGGGCTAAATTATTTAATATTGGAGAAAGGTTGCTTAGTTAATTCATTGTATCACTACCCCATGAACATGACCTTTTTTTCCACTTCTGAAAAACTGGAAATAGGAGACATTCCATTTGTAAGTATTGCATCAAAGCCTACCCGTAATGAAGCATTGGAATATTACAGAAGAGTGGCTGTAAAAGAGCAACTACACATTCATTTATTTGAAAAAGTAGAAGGGGTGACACCATTAGCACAGTATGAACCTGCTGTTTTTGAGGTTAAAACAATTAAAGGCATTTATTATGCCAATAACATTGTTGTAGCAACCGGTTTTTATGATATTCCTTTTTTACTAAATGTTCCGGGAGAAGAATTACCAAAAGTTACCCATTATTATAAAGACCCGCACTTTTATGCGTTTCAGCAGGTAGTAGTGGTGGGTGCCAACAATTCGGGGGTGGATGCTGCATTAGAAACCTGGCGTAAAGGTGCTACCGTTACTATGGTAGTCAGAGAAAGCGGGATTGGTGAACGGGTAAAATATTGGGTAAGGCCCGATATTATTAACCGAATTGAAGAAGGCTCAATCAAGGCTTATTTTAATTCCTTTATTTCGGCTATTGAACCTCATCAGGTTCATATTCAAACACCGGATGGGCCGGTTACTATTCCCAATCAATGGGTGATTGCCGCCACCGGTTATCAGCCCGATTTTTCATTTTTGCAGCATCTGGGCATTCAGTTATCGGATGATGGCGTGCAAAAACCCTCATACGATGAAAATACGCATGAAACCAATGTGCCGGGCATTTACTTAGCCGGCGTGGTTTGCGGCGGATTTAATACGCACCGGCTGTTCATTGAAAATTCGAGAGAGCATGCCGTTAAAATACTCAGTCATATAGCTGCAAAGAAGATTTCCTAAAAATTAACGGGTGCTATTGTTGTAGTAGCTGCATAGTGAAACAAACGTACAAGAGTGCGACGCAACGATGCTGCACAATGTGATACAGCCGGTTACATAAATACCATCCCGCTACTTTTTATTTATTGCAAAGTGGCTAAAGCATCTTTTATTCTGGCCCATGCTTTTTCAATGTTTTCCATGCTATTGGCAAATGAAAAACGTATGCAGTTGGGTTCACCAAATGCATCGCCCATTACAGATGAAACATGCGCCGTGTTGAGTAAAAACATGCTTAAATCTGCCGCATTGGTAATGGTTTCAGCGCCATTTTTTTTACCATAATATGCACTTACATCCGGAAACACATAAAATGCACCCTGGGGTTCAAAACATTTAAAGCCGGGGATACTTTTTACCAAGGCAAGTGTTTTTTCGCGGCGGCGGGCAAATTCGGCAGTCATGGCACGTGATGGAGCTAAATCACCTGTAAGTGCTGCCACTGCTGCTTTTTGCGTAATAGAGCAGGTGCCGCTGGTAAATTGCCCCTGTAGTTTTTCGCAGGCTTTTACAATTTCGGTATTGGCGGCAATATAACCCAAACGCCAGCCCGTCATGGCAAAGCCTTTACTTAACCCATTAATCACTGCCACTCTTTCTTTGATAGAAGAGAATTGTGCAATGCTTTCATGCTGACCAATGAAATTAATGTATTCGTAAATTTCATCAGATAAAATCGTGATTTTGGGATGTTTTTCGAATATTTTTACCAATGCTGCCAATTCCTCTTTGGTATACACCGCGCCGGATGGGTTGCAGGGCGAAGAGAACATGAAAACACGTGTGTTGGAGGTAATAGCAGCTTCTAATTGTTGCGGCGTAATTTTAAAATTGTTTTCAACAGTTGATCTAATTTCAACAACATGGCCACGGGCAATTTTAACTAATTCAGAATAGGTTACCCAATAAGGGGTGGGTATAATTACTTCATCTCCTTCGTCTACCAAAGCCAGAATGGCATTGGCTAAGCTTTGCTTAGCGCCGGTTGAGGTAATGATATTTTCGGGTTTATAATCTAATTGATTATCGCGTTTTAATTTGGTGCAAACGGCTTCTTTTAAATCAGGAAATCCGGCAACGGGTGTGTAATGGCTCCAGTTGTCGTTAATAGCTTTGATTGCTGCCTCTTTAACATGTTGTGGGGTGTCAAAATCGGGTTCACCAAGGCTCAGGTCAATTACATCAATGCCTTTAGCCCTTAATTCGCGGCCTAATTTGGCCATTTTAAGTGTTTCCGGTTCGCTGAAACGCAGCAGTAAAGTAGATAAATTGGTGCTCATGATTCAATTGCTTTTTTAAATGGCACCAAATGTACTTAATTACTAAACAGGATTATTAGAGAGTTTTAAGCAGAAACTGAAAAAACTAAATAATTTTTATTGTTTTAGGTAATCGAATATAAATTCTGATAGATTTGGCACAAATGCCCGTTTGCGTGTTAACTCATATTGATAAAGCAGTTGACCAATATTTTTCATGAATGGATAGCCGATGGAATCATAATTGTAATTATCGTTATTGTAAATGCCTTTTGTATTGCACGAGATAGTTGCACTCAGCATAAATTCTATTTTGTTTTGTGTGTCGATGATGTAAGCTACATCGGTTAAAAAACCATAAGCATCGCCTACTTTGTTAAAAATTCGGATGTTTTGTGGCAATGGCCCTTTCTCAGACCCGTACATTAAAAACTTGCAATAAGTATCACTGTAATTAGTGGTGTCATAATTGGGATAATTACTTTCCCGGGGGTAGGCACTCATCCAATGTAATAAAAATTGCCGGTCGGCAGTTGTTAAGTTAAACCTGCTTTGAGGCGGTACTGATTCAGGAAAAATAACGGAGCGGAGTATGTGCGTTAAATCCTGCAAATACACCCGGTTTTTTTCAGAAAAATTAAAGGGTTTGTTTACCAGGTTTCCATTGCTCAAATAACCTTTTCCTAAAAATACATTCAGGTTCGGCAATGGGGTATCGTTGTATTGTGCCGGTTGATGCCAAAATTTTTTACCTGAAGTATCATAAAAAGAACAGGCATTGGTATGGCGGTTTTGTTCATCGGTTAAACTAACCTGTAAACGGTGGCGGATGATGGCATCAAGATACCCTTTTTGTTGAAGTTGATGCAAGATAGTTTTTTGTCCTAAAAATTCATATAAGCGATTAAATGCATCATTATCGCTCACCAAAAAAATTTGTTGGATGTAATTGGCAATGGTAGGGCGACTATCGATAGCTGTAGGTTGCGTAAAAACAAAAGTTTGTTGCGGCGCACTGCTATCGGTAACCATAGTAGTGTAGGCATTAACGCCTGGTTGATGTAAGGCATTTAATTTTTCTAAAGCCAAAAAAACAATGGGCATTTTTACTGTGCTTGCCGGGTAAAAATAGTTGTTCGATATATTGAAGTGGTATTCGGTAAATTGTGGTTCATTATTATTATCACGGTCAATTTGGGTGTATATTATTTGCACATTCCATGCCTGCCGGTTTTGTAAAATGGAAGAAAATTGCTCCGGATGTTGTTGCATTAAGGTTTCTAAAAAAATTACCGGAAGCTTGGTTTGCATCATTTTTTTAGAGGTATTGCAGGCAAACAATGTTGCTGTGATAAAAAAAATAAACATTTTTTGAAGCATTTCCAAATATACAAATCCTGTTACATTAGTGGCAGTTGCAGTGTAACTTTGTACAATGGTAAATCAGGCACACGAATCAATTTCCGTATTCGATATTTTTAAAATAGGCGTGGGGCCATCCAGCTCGCATACATTAGGCCCCTGGAAGGCGGCATTACAGTGTATAGCCAATATTCAAAAAAAGGACTCATTAGCCGCTGTTGAAAAAATGCAGGTATTGTTGTATGGCTCATTAGCCAAAACAGGGCATGGGCATGGCTCCGATATTGCTGTAATGATGGGGCTTTGTGGTGAAGACCCTGAAACTATTGATGTTCATTCTATTTTACCTAAAGTGGCACAAATTAATGATAGCGGAATGATTGTTTTGTATGGCGAAAAAGCCATTCCTTTTCAGCCTGCTACCGATATTGTTTTTTTGAAAAATGAGAATTTACCCTTTCATCCTAATGGGCTTTCTTTTTTAATTTCGATGAAAGATGGCCGTGAAATATGTGCCACCTATTACTCTATTGGCGGTGGTTTTATTGTGCAGGAAGGTGATACAGCCAGTACAACAACGCAACCAATTGTTGAATTGCCTTTCCCGATTGATACTGCCAATGATTTACTGCGTTGGTGTATGAAAGGTTTGAGTATTAGTGATGTGGTAATGGAAAATGAGCTGGCCTGGCGTAGTGAAGAAGCTACCCGAATCGGGCTTTTACATATTTGGGAAACCATGCGGGATTGTATTTACAGAGGTTGTCATACACAAGGCGAATTACCTGGCGGATTAAAAGTAAAACGCAGGGCATTTGATTTGAATAAAAAATTAATGGGTGGAACCCTGGCCCCTGATTATGATACCTGGCTTAGTAAAATACAGGCCGGTGGCAACTCCTTTCAATATACCTTAGATTGGGTGAGTTGTTTTGCTTTGGCTGTGAATGAAGAAAATGCTTCATTTGGAAGAGTAGTAACGGCGCCCACTAATGGTGCAGCAGGGGTAATACCTGCTGTATTGCAATATTTTGTTTGTTTTTGCAATGGAAAGGATCCCGATAAAATTATTCGGTTTTTATTAACAGCCTCTGAAATCGGTTCTATTTTCAAGAAGGGGGCTACCATATCTGCGGCAATGGGTGGCTGTCAGGCTGAAATTGGTGTAAGCAGTGCTATGGCTGCAGGCGCATTAACCGAATGTATGGGTGGAAGCCAGCGTCAGACATTAATGGCTGCTGAAATTGCCATGGAACACCATTTAGGACTAACCTGTGATCCCATTGGGGGGTTAGTGCAAATACCCTGTATTGAACGCAATACCATGGGGGCTATTAAAGCTATTACCGCATCGCAATTAGCTTTGCAAAGTGCGCCTGATTTTGCCAAAGTAAGCTTAGACAAAGTGATTAAAACCATGTGGGATACTGCTTTGGACATGAACAGCAAATACAAAGAAACCTCCGATGGTGGCCTTGCGGTTAATATACCATTAGGATTAAGTGAATGTTGATGAATGCCATGTTTACCCTTTTTTACGGTGAATATTTAATTCAGTAACGGATTAGCAACAATAGCGTCATAACTTAAGTTGCTGTAATCTCTAATTTCATTGTATAAAGTATCTCTTTCTACCGGCTGGCGATTGACCTGTTTAATAAGAGTAACCAAATCGGCGGTTGACATGCTTGGGTTTTGTTCTTCACTACCGGCCATTGAATAAATTTTGGTTGAGTCATCAATGGTGCCGTCAATATCATTCACGCCAAATTGTAGGGTTAGCTGTGCATTTTTTCTGCCTAACATAGGCCAGTAAGCTTTGATATGTGCAAAATTATCTAAATACAACCTGGCTAAGGCATACATTTTTAAATCTTCAACAATGGTAGATTCGGGTACATTGCTCATATCATTGTCTTTATTCCTGAATTTTAAGGGAATAAAGGTGTTGAATCCGCCGGTTTCATTTTGTAATTGGCGTAAACGTTCCATATGGTCAATGCGATGCCAGTATTGTTCAATATGTCCATATAGCATAGTGGCATTGGTGTGCATGCCTAATTGGTGTGCTGTTTTATGAATATGTAACCAGCCTTCTGCATCTACTTTATCGGCACAAATTTGTGTACGTATTTCCGGATGAAAAATTTCAGCACCCCCGCCAGGTAAAGAGTCTAATCCCGCTTCGTGTGCAATCTGCATGCCTTCTTCAACAGAAACTTTAGCTTTTCTAAACATATAATCTAATTCAACAGGTGTAAAGGCTTTGATGTGTAAATCGGGCCGATGCGCTTTTATGGCTTTTAATAAGGTGGTAAAAAATGCCAAATCCATTTTTGGATGAACGCCACCCACAATATGCACTTCGGTAACGGGTTTACCATCATAGCTTTTTACAATATCGAGCATTTGTTCCATGCTCAGTTCCCAACCTTCTTCGCGGTGGGCATATAAACGTGAGTATGCGCAGAATTTGCAACTAAACACACAAATATTGGTAGGTTCTATATGAAAATTACGATTGAAATAAGTTTTGTCGCCATGTTTTTGCTCTCTTACATAATTGGCTAATGCACCTAAAAAAGGTAAGCTTCCTTTTTCGAATAATAACACGCCTTCATTAAAATTAATGCGTTTACCTGCTAATATTTTTTCGCCAATTGGTTGTAGTTCTTTTATGGCTGTTGCATTCAGCGTATCTAAAGAATGATATTCAGTTGTTTTCATCTACTCTTTTTTTCAATTGGCAAAACTACCATTATAATTGTTTACATGAAGAGATTGTTAAGCGGTAATCAAAAATTACTATCTTCCATTTTAAATTATTATTAACCTTGCTTGCCTTTAATGGAATAAATTAGTGTTTTCGCTAAGGCCATCTATTTGATGCAAGAAGAAAAACAAATGCAATGAATATTAAGTTGAGATTGATTTTGCTTAGTTTTTTAGAATTTTTTATTTGGGGTTCCTGGTTAATTACCGTGGGCGCCTATTGGTTTCAAAATAAACAATGGACGGGCGAAGATTTCGGAAAGATATTTTCCACCATGGGCATTTCTGCCATTTTTATGCCCGCCATTATGGGTATTATAGCCGATAGATGGATTAATGCAGAAAAACTATTGGGTTTTTGCCATTTATTGGGTGCAGTTATTTTGTTTTATTTGCCAACATTGAATGATCCGGATACTTTTTTCTGGATATTATTATTGTACATGGTTTTTTATATGCCTACTTTGGCATTAGCCAATACCGTTTCCTACACAGCATTGATTAAAAATAGGAAAAATATTATTAAAGATTTCCCGCCCATTCGAGTATGGGGAACAATTGGTTTTATTGTAGCTATGTGGATTGTCAGTTTATTGCATATAGAAACATCGGCCAGCCAGTTTTATGTGGCAGCTATTGCTTCATTGATATTTGGGTTGTATTCTTTTACATTGCCTAAATGTGAACCGCTGGCCAAAACCGGAGAGAAGAAATCTTTGGGTGAAATGTTGGGTTTAAATGCCTTTAGCTTGTTTGGACAATACAAGATGGCGTTGTTTTTTATTTTCGCTATGTTACTGGGGGCTGCACAACAATTAACCAATGCTTATGGCGATACATTTTTACATGATTTTGCTAAAATTGATGCGTATAAAAACACCATTGCCGTAAAGTTTCCGGCTATCATCATGTCAATTTCTCAAATCTCTGAAACCTTGTTTATTCTTGCCATACCTTTCTTTTTGAGAAAATTTGGAATAAAGATTGTAATGTTGTTGAGTATGTTGGCCTGGGTATTGCGTTTTGGCTTGTTTGCTTATGGCAATCCGGGTAATGGGTTGTGGATGATTATTCTTTCCTGCATTGTGTATGGTATGGCTTTCGACTTTTTTAATATTACCGGATCGTTGTTTGTAGATACCCAAATAAAACCCGAAATAAGAGCCAGTGCGCAGGGTATATTTATGATGATGACTAATGGGGTAGGTGCCTTGTTAGGCAGCCGTATTAGTGGTTATACTATTTCCCGGTTTTTTACACATAGCGATAAAAGCTTAGACTGGTATGGCATCTGGATGTCGTTTTCCCTATATGCAGTTGTTATTGCCATTTTGTTTTTATTACTGTTTAGGCATAAACACCGGCCGGAAGAAGTAATGCAATTTCAACATTAAAAAAATAAGGCCTTCCACACTATTCAGGAAAAGCCTTATTGATTAGGTTTATTAAAATGTATGCTTATTTATGCGCTTCAATTTTTTTCACAAAATTGGCTTTAGGCTGTGCACCCACTAATTTATCAACCACCTCTCCATTTTTAATAAAAAGAATGGCAGGAATGCTGGTAATTCCATAATTTAAACTTACTTGTGGGTTATGGTCAACATTCAATTTGCCCACTTTCACAACACCTTCATATTCTTTTGCCAATTCTTCTACAACGGGTCCAATAGCACGGCAGGGGCCACACCATTCTGCCCAAAAATCAATCATGGTTAATTGATTGCCTGCCAAAACTTCTGTTTGAAAGTTAGCATCTGTAATTTCTAAAGCCATTGTTTTATTTTTTATGGTTATAAATATTTGGTAAACGAAATGCAAAAATAAATCCAAACTAACAATCTGCCGGCAAGCAGTTATACACCACTGTTAATTATGACTTTGTGATGACTATAACAATTTTTTTTCAGCCATTTTGCCCGAATTTCAGGCAAATCGTCAGTAGTTTGAAGCGGTTTAATTTTGCAAATGCACATTTATCTGTATCTCGGGATGATTTTGCAAAAACTGAATTAAATCATCATTCAGCAAAATACTCACTTCGTTATTGTATAAACTAATTTTCAGGTTTTCTGTATTATCAATTATGTTGAATTTTAGCAATGTTCTTCCCGGAAATGCTTTTATATTTTTGGTAAGAAAATCAATCATCTCTTTTGTTAAATCAGCAGGCTCCAAATTCATTTCAATCATACGGGTGGTGCGTTCTTTTAAAGTTTCTAACAAAAAAAGCTGGTTAATTTTAAATTCAAAATTTTCTTCACTTTTATACCGTTGTCTGAAGTTACCGGTTAAAAAAACTTTCCTTGCTTTTTCCAAATAGTTTTGAAATTTTACATAATCTTCACTCCACAGTGTGAACTCCGTTTTTCCGGAAAAATCTTCCAGTACAAATGAGCCAAAGTTTTTTCCGGTTTTGGTTACTCTGTGTTGTACATCTACAATTAAACCAGCCAGTCTTACGGTTAAATTGGCGGCCTGTTTAATAAGGTTGGTATCCATCTTCACTTCATTAAATTCTGCAATTTCAATAATTTGATAATGCTGCAATTCAAAACGGTGATGATCTAACGGGTGGCCACTCATAAACATACCTGTTACCTCTTTTTCATAATTTAATTTTTCGGTTAAAGACCATTCTTCACATTCGGCTAATTTGGGTGCCGGAATTTGCATAGCTACCGACATTTCGCCAAAAAGTGTATTGGCCTGGCCATTTTTCATTTGTGCACTTGCCGCACCGTAATTAATAATTTTTTCCAGGCTGGTCAGTTTATCGCCATCGCCTTTTACAAAAAACTGAGCCCGGCTCATTTGTGGGAAACAATCGAATGCACCGCTATAGGCTAAACTTTCCAATGATTTTTTATTAACGGAGCGCTGATTAATTCTTCTAATAAAATCAAAAATATCTTTAAACTGCCCGTTTTTATTGCGTTCTTCAATAATGTTTTCAATAGCGGCTTCGCCTACACCTTTTATTCCACCCAATCCAAACCGTATTTTACCTTTTTTATTCACCGCAAAACCTTTTAGCGATTCATTGATATCTGGCCCCAGTACTTTAATACCCATTCGTTTACATTCTTCCATAAAAAAAGTAATCTTATCAATGCTTCCTGCATGGTTCAGTACAGCCGACATATATTCACCCGGGTAATGCGCTTTTAAATAAGCCGTTTGGTAAGCTACAAAAGCATAACACGTACTGTGCGATTTATTAAAAGCATATTGTGCAAATGCTTCCCAATCGGTCCAAATTTTCTCCAAAGCTTCCGGAGCATGCCCTTTTACTTTACCGCCTTCTATAAACCGGGTTTTCATTTTATCAAGCACACTTTTTTGTTTTTTACCCATGGCTTTTCGCAATACATCGGCATCGCCTTTGCTAAAGCCGGCCAAACTCTGGCTCAATAACATCACCTGTTCCTGATAAACAGTAATGCCATACGTATCATTCAAATATTGAGCTGCTTCCGGAATATCGTACATTACTTGTTCCCGCCCCTGCTTCCGGGCAATATAGCTGGGAATATAGGCAATGGGACCGGGACGGTACAATGCGTTCATGGCAATTAAATCATCAAACTGGTCGGGCTTTAACTCACGCAGGTACTTTTGCATGCCCACACTTTCAAATTGAAAAGTGCCATTGGTTTCGCCTCGCTGGTATAACTGAAATGTTTTTTCATCATCTAACGGAATATTATCCAAATCAATTTCTACCTGATGATTTTGTTTAATTAATTCCAAAGCAGTTTTAAGAATGGAAAGGGTCTTTAATCCTAAAAAGTCCATTTTAATAACGCCTGCTTCTTCAATGCTGCTGCCTTCAATTTGGGTTAACCATAACGAAGAGTCTTTTGCAGTAGCTACAGGAATTAATTCTGTTAAATCTTTTGGCGCAATAATGATGCCGGCAGCATGCACACCGGTATTACGGATACTGCCTTCTAATTTATCGGCTTCTTTTAGTACCTGTGCCCGAATATCATCGCCGGCATAAATTTCTCTGAGTTTTTTAATGTTTTCAATATCTTCCTGTGTATAACCTTCTTTTTCTTCCAATGATTTTTCGCCTTCTTTTGCAGTAATGGGGGCATGTAAAACCCTTTTTAATTCTGTGCCTGGTTTATCGGGTACTAATTTAGCCAGCATATTGGCTTCAGCTAAGGATAAATCCATAACCCGTGCTACATCTTTAATACTGCTTTTGGCAGCCATAGTACCATAAGTAATAATTTGGGCTACCTGATTTTTGCCGTATTTTTCTACTACATAATCAATTACTTTCTGGCGGCCATCATCATCAAAATCAGTATCTATATCGGGCATTGATTTACGATCGGGATTCAAAAATCGTTCAAACAGTAAATTGTATTTAATGGGGTCAATATTGGTAATGCCAATGCAATAAGCTACAACAGAACCTGCTGCTGAACCACGGCCTGGACCCACAAATACATTCATGGTTCTACCGGCTTTAATAAAATCACTTACAATTAAAAAGTAGCCTGCAAACCCCATGGTTTTAATGGTAAACAATTCAAAATCAATACGTTCTTGTGTGGTGGCATCAATTTCGCCATAGCGTTGTTTAGCGCCTTCGTAGGTTAAGTGTTTCAGGTATTCCCACTGGTTCAGGTTATTATCTGTATGAATTTTAAAGGAAGCAGGAATAGGGAAGGCGGGTAGTAAAATATCTTTTTTTAAATTCAGTACTTCAATTTTATCTACAATAGCATTGGTATTGTCAATTGCCTCCGGAATATCTGCAAACAGTGTTGTCATTTCTTCGGGAGTTTTAAAATAAAATTGGTCGTTTGGAAATTTAAAACGGCGGTTTCTTACCTGCACTTCATCATTTACAAAATCGTCAAAACCGGGTGTAGCTTGTTTTTCGCCGGTATTTACACAGAGTAAAATATCATGTGCATTATAATCGTCGCGTTCGGTATAATGGCTATCATTGGTAGCTATTACCGGTACATTATATTTTTTTGAAAATTGAAGCAGTGTTTGGTTAATAATTTCCTGTTCTTTGATATTGTGGCGTTGTAATTCAATATAATAATCTTCGCCAAAAATATCTAACCACCATTTAAATTCCTGTTCCGCTATGGCAATATCACCTTTTAAAACGGTTTGCGGCACATAGGCACCAATGCAGCAGGTGGTTGCAATTAATCCTTCATGGTATTGTAAAATCAATTCTTTATCTATTCGGGGGTATTTGCTATACATGCCTTCGATAAAACCCAGCGAGGTTAGTTTAATGAGGTTTTGATAGCCTTGCTTATTTTTTGCAAGTAGTACCTGGTGAAAGCGCTGGTCTTTTTGTTCTTTTGTAAAATTTTTAATATGACGGTTTTCCACCACGTAAAATTCACAACCAACTATGGGTTTAATTACCGGTTCAACTATGTCTTTACCATTGGCATCTTTACCAACTACTTTTGTGTTTTTCCATGCCTGATTCACAAAATCAAATGCCCCAAACATATTACCGTGGTCGGTTAATGCCACGGCAGGCATATTATTAGCTGCTGCTTTTTTATAAAGTGAAGTAATAGAAGCAGCACCATCTAACAAGGAATATTGAGAGTGGACATGAAGATGAGAAAATTGAGGCATGATTATTGAAAATTTTTATTGCAATTCAAAAATCAAATGTACTGCATTCAACAGGTAGTTAGGGTTGAAAAATTTATCCACAACGAACGTGTTATAAAGTTACCTAAACAAAAGTTGTGCAGGTTTTGGTGGCATAAAAAAGGGTTGCTTATTTTGCAGGCTATGTACAGGCGTTATTTATCTTTTTGTTTAATAGTGGGAACAGTACTGGTAGCTACCGGTTGTAAAACGCTGCGAAAAATTACTGCGCATGATAATTCATTAACAACAGCTTCAAAATCAGTAAAATCAGGCAATCCTGAATTTATTGATGGAATAGAAATTGCACCAGGAAGTGTTGTTAATTCACGCCATAAAACTTCCACTACAAAAATTAATACGCTAAGCAGCAATCATGAAAATAACAGCAGGAATTGGGTGAGCATAGAAAAAGTCAACTGGTTGCAAATGAAATATGCCATTATTATGGATGCAACAGTTGAAAAATTAACCGACATTCCTTTATTGCAAAAAATTGATGAATGGTGGGGTACGAATTATTGTTTGGGCGGCAGTACCAAAGCTTGTATTGATTGTTCTGCTTTTACTTATATTATTATGCGGGATGTGTATGAGGTGAATTTACCACGTACAGCCCAGGAGCAATACAATATTTGTACTAAAATACCTGATGATTCTTTGCAGGAGGGCGATTTGGTTTTCTTTCATACCGGTGGAAGAAGAAGCCGGGCTATTTCGCATGTGGGCGTTTATGTTGCCAATAATAAATTTGCCAATGCTTCATCCAGCGGTGGGGTTACCATCAGCGATTTGAATGATCCTTATTGGAAGAGAGCCTACCGGGGTGCAGGCAGGGTTCGTTAATTTCTTTATTTGTGGGGGTAGTCAATCATAAGCTCCCAGCTTATAGTGAGATATATTACTTTTACAGCTTGTTTCTCTTTTTATAACTGTACTGTACGCCTCTTACTATGCAAAAAAATATACTGTCGCGTTTGCAGCGCTGGGTACTCATTTTGTCTGCAACTTTTTTCCTGCTCATGGCAGTTGCTCGCATTTTCACTTTTACATTATTCAACACCGGAGCATTTACATGGAAATCTTTTGGCGAGGTAATGTGGATGGGTTTTCGATTTGATGCCAGAGATGTAGGCATTATGGCCATCTTAATGTTAATTTTAGGTGCTATTAAACCGCTGCATCCTTTCCAAAAAAAATTAGGAAAATCTGTGGCTGATACCTTATGGTTTATTGCCATTGTTTTGTTTACGTTATTCTATGCATTTGATTTTGGCCATTTTGCCTATTTAGATGTGCGCTTAAATGCTCAGACACTCGATTTTTTACACAATACCCGCATTTCTTTAGGTATGATGTGGGAAACCTATCATGTAATTTGGATTTTGGTGGGTATGATTATTTGTATATGGCTTAGTTTTTTTTGGGTGAAATACACGCAAAGGATGATTGCTCGCTCAGCCGATAGGCAGGAACCTTATAGAAAAAGAAGGGGCTTGTTTTCCATCATTTATTTTCTACTTTTTGGTTTTGGTATTTTTGGAAAATTTGATCAGTTTCCGCTGCGTTGGAGTGACGCTTTTTCATTGAACAGCGATTTTAATGCACAGGCAGCTTTAAATCCATTTCAGAGTTTTTTTAGCACACTGGCTTTTCGTCAATCAACTTATAATGAAGAAAAGACCAGGGAATATTATCCTTTAATTGCCCAATATTTGGGTATTGAACATCCCGATTCGGGGCAGTTAAATTATAATAGGCATGTAGCACCCGATACCAGCTTACCTGCTACCACGCATCCTAATATTATTTTGGTGATTTCAGAAAGTTTTAGTGCCTATAAAAGTTCACTATTTGGCAATCCATTAAACAGTACACCATTTATTGATCAAATGGCTGTTAAAAGCATTTTTTTCGATCATATGTATACACCCGGCTTTGGAACGGCGCGTGGAGTATGGACCACTATTACAGGTTTAACAGATGTGGAACAAAATAAAACGGCCAGTCGTAATCCGCAAATTGTAGATCAACAAACCATCATTAATTCCTTCAAAAACTATGGCCATTATTATTTTATTGGCGGCAGTACCAGTTGGGCAAATGTAAAAGGATTATTAGAAAACAACATTGATAGTTTACATATTTATGAAGAGAAAGATTATAGCGTACCAAGATTAGATGTTTGGGGCATTAGCGATCATAATTTGTTTACGGAAGCCAATAAGGTTTTGGCAAAACAAAACAGACCATTTTTTGCTGTAATACAAACAGCAGATAATCATAGGCCCTATTCCATTGCTGCAGAAGACTTAAAAACTTTTAAAAAGGTAACGGTACCCAATGATACATTGTTAAAATATGGATTTACATCGAACGACGAACTCAATGCATTTCGGTATTTTGATTACAACGTACAGCATTTTATTGAAACCATACAAAAGGAACCTTATTTTAATAATACCATTATTGCATTTATTGGTGATCATGGTTTGGTGGGTAATGCAGAAGCATTATTTTGCAAAGCTTATACTGCTGAAGGGCTTACCAAAAATCATGTACCCTTTATTATTTATGCACCTCAATTAGTGAAGCCGGCAAAACATACCATGCTGGCATCACAGGTGGATGTATTGCCCGTTTTGGCCGGAATTGCTAATATTCCTTACACCAATACCGGAATGGGGAGAGACCTATTGCATGTAAAAGATACCACCCAAAATATGGCTTTTATATTTGAAGGTGAACAACAACAATTGGGATTATTAAAACACCACTATTTTGTAACACAGCTCATTGGAAAACCGGGAAAAATGAAAATATTTTCACTGGAAAATAATGCACCGATTCCTAAAAATGCACTTACTGATTCCATACAAAATGATATGCAAATCTGGATGCAGGCCTTCTATGAAACCACACGGTACATTACACATCATAATAAGAAAAATGGGAATAACTAATTGGGGTTATTTTTTTAATTTATTTTTTTCCTGACTTCATCAATAGGACACCCTTAATCATAAAAACAGAGCTAATAGATTTTTTTGTTCCTCAGTTTCCCGGCTTGTCCAAATTAGGTCAGCAGGTTTAATTTTTGTAAAATTTCGATAGTTGCCTTGTTCAGCTTTGCCCTAATCCTAATTTCTTTACCTGTAATTTTATTTTTTAATCTTGCGTCCGTTATCTTTTTGCATTCGTGAATAAGTTTTCTGATTGAGGTTTTCGTTTGAAGTTCAATCTGCTTTGATATAACTAGTGCCATAAAGCAAATCAACACATGTAGTTTTATTGGTTCTTCTTTATAGTGGAATATCGGTCGTGTTTGTAAATCGCTTTTCGATATTCTGAAGGCTTGTTCTATTTTGTAGAGTTCGTGATATCGCCCTATGATTGTTTGATTGTCTACTCTGCTTTCTTCCAGATTGGTATAATAACCTTTAATACCAAGTAGCGTTTGGGTTCTGTCTATTAGCTTTTGATTGAGTTCAATATTTTGCCCACTTGATTTTGTAAACTTTAGTTTTTTGTTTTTAGAGGGATTTTCGATAATATGTTTTGCTTTTTCAATTTGCTTTTCCATTTCATACTTATCCTTGCGGTATCGAATCGAAGAGTAGCTGCAAATCAGGTATCCATTATCTGTTTTTATTCTAATATTTTTACCATCTTCACGAGAGATGCTTTTGTCAATTTGTTTCATCAGTTCATTTGACAAATTACCCAATCTCGCACCTACAATGTAATTGATTTCATTTTCCTTTAAAGCCTGAATATTTTCAGTGCTAATCATTGCTGCATCGGCAACTACCGTAAATGCTTTTACGTTGTTTTTTCTGATAAAATTTTTCACCACCGGAATAATAGTATGACCCTCGAAAGTGTTGCCTGCAAACACTTCATAAGCAATCGGAAAGCCTTCTTTTGTAACCATCAGTGCAACTAAAATCTGTGGTTGCCGGGATTTGTTGTCTTTGGAAAATCCATTTTTACGCAATTCATCTTCGCCAAAGGTTTCAAAGTACAATGTCGTTACATCATAAAACAATAAATCAAAATTGAAAGCATAATGTTTTCGGGCAAAACCAAGAGCAATGTTTTCTGCTTTTGTTTTTAATGTAAGCCATTGTGGTGCTGACTCATAATAACTTTGCCTACGATGTTTTATGCCAAAGTATTCGTCTAACATTTCGATAGAACGTAGCTTGGATGCCGGTTCTATCATTCGCAGAATAACCAGATCCAAAAGCAGATTATTCTTTACTTTATCAAACTCTATTGTAATAATGAGTTTTGAAATCAACTCATACAAAAAGGTATAATGAACACCTATAAATTCGGTTTGATTCAGGTATAATATGTTAGTGGATTGGTTAGCTTCAAACAAAGTCAATTGTTGTGACATTTTTTCAATAAAATCTTTGGCAAGAAACAGCAAATCGGATTGCTCCTGCTCGTTATGTGCAGTTCCAATATGCCTTACAATTACTCTCTTCCTGTTTACTATCTTATAAACTTGAATCGAAACTGAGGTTGGAGCGTACTTTATTTGCCTGATTTTGTACATTTTGACCCATTAGGTCAGCAAATTATCAAAAAAATTAAAATAAATATCACATTATCAATAACTTATAAATTATCGAAAATATGGGTGGACAAGTCGGGAGATTGGGCCTAT
>JAKAKY010000148.1 GCA_021824365.1 Bacteroidota bacterium
CAATTCCCTTTCTTTGATCCCAAGGCCGATGATGCCATTAATTATGGCGGCATAGGCATGGTAATTGGCCATGAAATGACCCACGGTTTTGATGATCAGGGTGCGCAATACGATAAAGAGGGCAACCTGAAAAACTGGTGGAGTACAGGCGATTATGATTTATTCAAGAAAAAATCACAACAAGTAATTCAGTTATACAATGGCTTTACCGTATTAGATACCGTACACGTAAACGGCGCACTGACTACCGGAGAAAACATGGCCGATATTGGTGGCATAGCCATTGCCTATGATGCATTTAAAATGACCAAAGAAGGACAGGATACCACACAAAAAATAGATGGCTTTACACCCGACCAGCGTTTCTTTTTATCATTAGCTCAAATTTGGCGTTCAAAGGAAAAGGATGCATATACCATGCGGTTACTTAATACCGACCCCCATTCACCTGCTATGTACCGGGTAAATGGCCCATTAATGAACTTTACGCCTTTCTACAAAGCATTCAACGTAGTACCCGGCGAAAAAATGTATTTACCCGAAAATGAAAGAATAAAAATCTGGTAACCTTTTATAGCGCTTTACTGCTTTGCCGGTTCTTCATTCCAGAATGAACCGGCATTTTTATGCGGCTACACAAAGGCTTGTGTATTAAAAAGGGCATAATTTAAGGGCTTGTTGTTTTATTTGCGGTTTTTATTGCTTATTTTTAAAAATCCCTAACCACAAACCAACGATTGCTATGACAGCCCCCACACAACGCTTTACTGCCTTAGATATATTCCGAGGCATGACCATCTGTTTCATGATTATTGTAAACACCCCCGGTGGCCCCTCATCATATGCACCATTGCAACATGCCCACTGGAATGGGTTTACACCTACCGATTTGGTATTCCCTTCTTTTCTTTTTGCAGTAGGAAATGCCATGAGTTTTGTAATGCCCAAATGGGCAGGCAAAGCCAATAGCCGGGTAGTAAGCAAAATTGTAAAACGCACCCTACTCATTTTTTTATTAGGTTACTTAATGTATTGGTTCCCATTTTTTCACTTAGATGCACAACACCAAATACAGGCAGCCCCATTTGCCAATACACGTATTATGGGGGTATTACAACGGATAGCCCTTTGCTATGGCATTGCTTCTTTACTCATTTGGTTTTTAAAACCTAAAACAGCTTTATATATTGGCATTGCCTTATTGTTTGTTTACTGGGCTATTATGTATTATATGGGCGACCCTGCCAACCCCTATGGCATGACCACCAACGCCGGTTATTACATAGATGTTTGGTTAATGGGCCCCAACCACATGTATCATGGTGAAGGCGTTGCCTTTGACCCCGAAGGCTGGCTAAGCACCATGCCTGCCATTGCCAATGTTATCGCAGGTTATATGGCAGGTGCCTTTATTCAGAAAAAAGGGAATACCTATGAAACACTGACCAAATTATTATTAGCAGGTTTTGGTTTATTGGTATTGTCTTACTTCTGGAACTTCTCCTTCCCTATCAACAAAAAATTATGGACCAGTGCATTTGTATTACATACCGTTGGGTTAGACTGTATGATTATAGCTGTAGTAATGTATTTTGTAACTTTCAAAAATTGGGGCGAAGGTAAACTCAGCTACTTCTTTCAGGTATTCGGTAAAAATCCGCTATTCATTTATTTGTTGTCTGAACTATTGGTAACCATATTTCATATGATTCCGATTGAAGGATATCGCGGTTTAATTCAGTGGTTATATATCAATATTTACAGCCATGCCGGCGAATATTTTGGCTCATTTTTATTCGCTATTTCGTATATGCTGCTTTGCTGGGTAGTTGGCTATTATTTAGATAAGCGTAAAATATATGTGCGGGTATAATACCATTTCATTTATTGATCGCTAAACCCTTTCACCGGTTTTCCTTTTTTGGGTTTTTCATTTTTCCGGTTAAAGGGTGCAGCGGTTTCTACCTCGCATACACACCGAAAGCCCAACCAACGATTGGAGCTTTTATAGGCCATACGCTCTTTAACCGTACAATAGGCAATGGGTAAATCATAATGCCCGCCTTTCGCTACCCCTTTTTCGGCAATCATTTCACCCACATTGCCAATCATGTTGTAAATACCATATTGATTGGGAATGGAAAAACTAACCGGCATAATATCGCGTTGCCCTACCCTTAATGAATCATCATCGGGATAACGGCAATTAAAGTTTTTAACAGAATCGCCTTTATATAAACTATAAATACCCGGATAACCATATGGGAATTTGAGCGAATCTAATTTACCATTGGCCGCCAGTTCCCATTCTGCCTCAGAAGGCAGGCGATAAGTAACACTTCTAAAGGGCGGATGCGGCATGCGGGCCAGCAATTCGTTTACCCTATCGGTACGCCAGGCGCAAAAAGCCTGTGCCTGTTCATAGCTAATGCCCACCATGGGATAATTATTATAACTATTGCTGCGATAATAGGTTTGAATAAACTCTTCCCCTCTTTGCCGGTAAGAAACCCATACCAACGAATCGGGTAGCATAGCAGCATAGGTAGCCGTATCATTCTCCCGTCCTATTAGCCATCCTTCGGTAAAATCTTTCCAGTTACCTACACTAATTTCATAAGCATCAATATATAAGCCGGGTTTCAGTAAAACAGTACCCGGGGGAGTGGTTAGTTTTTCGCCTTTCATCACTTTATGCGTTATAAAAGAAAGGCCAATGGCACTGATTAAGGTGAGAAGTACCCAACGCATCAATAGAAGTATTTTTTATAAAGTTAAGGTATTCCATATTAACAGCAGGTTAACTAAAAGATGAATAGCAGTAAACCCATTGTAAAACCTTACCTTTGCAGCCTTAAATTTTTTTATGGATATTAGAAACATTGCGATCATTGCACACGTTGACCACGGGAAAACCACTTTAGTAGACCGGATATTACAGGCTACCAAGGTTTTTAGAGACAACCAGGAAACAGGAGAGTTGATTATGGACAGCAACGATCTGGAAAAAGAAAGAGGCATTACTATTTTTAGTAAAAATGCCGCTGTTACTTATAAAGACGTAAAAATCAATGTAATTGATACACCCGGCCACAGTGATTTTGGAGGAGAAGTAGAACGTGTATTGAAAATGGCCGATGGGGTGATATTGTTGGTAGATGCCTTTGAAGGCCCCATGCCCCAAACCCGCTTTGTATTGCAAAAAGCATTGCAATTAAATCTGCATCCCATTGTTGTTATCAATAAAGTAGATAAACCCAACTGCCGCCCTGATGAAGTGCACGATGCCGTGTTTGAACTCTTCTTTAACTTAGATGCTACAGAAGAACAACTCAACTTCCCTACTTATTATGGTAGTGGTAAAAATGGTTGGTTCAACGACAGCTTAACCCCTACTGAAGATATTTTCCCTTTAATGGATGGTATTTTAAAACATGTACCACCACCAACTGTTCAGGAAGGTTCATTGCAGTTGCAAATTACTTCATTGGATTATTCTTCTTTCCTGGGCCGTATTGCCATTGGTAAAGTAACCCGCGGCACCATTAAAGAAAACCAAAACATTGCTTTGGTTCAGGCAGATAGCAGCATGAAAAGAAATAAAGTAAAAGAATTATATGTGTTTGAAGGAATGGGCAAACGCAAAGTAACAGAAGTAGTATGCGGCGATTTGTGTGCTGTGGTTGGTTTGGAAGATTTTAATATTGGCGATACCATAGCCGATACGGAAAATCCGGAAGGGTTACCCATTATCAGTGTGGATGAACCTACCATGAGTATGATGTTCAGCATCAATAACTCACCTTTTTTTGGTAAAGACGGGAAGTTTGTTACCTCACGACACCTGCGCGACCGCCTGATGAAGGAAACAGAGAAAAACTTAGCCCTTCGGGTAGAAGATGCCGATAGTGCTGATAGCTTTTTGGTATACGGTCGCGGTATTCTACACTTAGGCGTTTTGGTTGAAACCATGCGCCGGGAAGGATATGAACTTACCGTAGGTAACCCACAGGTATTAGTGAAAACCGTAGATGGTAAAAAACATGAACCCTATGAAATTTTAGTAGTAGATGTTCCTTCTGAATTTAGCGGCAAAGTAATTGACTTAGTTACCCAACGCAAAGGTGAAATGCTGGTAATGGAAAGCAAAGGCGAAATGCAACACTTAGAATTTGAAATCCCTTCCAGAGGATTGATTGGCTTACGTTCGCAAATGCTAACCGGCACAGCCGGTGAAGCTGTAATGGCGCATCGTTTCAGTGAATACAAACCATGGAAAGGACCTATTCCCGGAAGAAATAATGGTGTATTGATTGCTAAGTTTGGCGGTACCACCACTGCTTACTCAATTGATAAATTACAAGACCGCGGCCGTTTCTTCATTGAACCCGGTGAAGAGGTTTATGCCGGACAAATTATTGCAGAACACATTAAGCCGGGCGATTTGAATGTAAATGCAGTTGAAGCGAAGAAATTAACCAACCACCGTGCCAGCGGCAGCGATGATAGTGTGCGTATTACGCCCAAAATTCAATTAACATTGGAAGAATGTATGGAATACATTCAACAAGATGAATGTATTGAGGTAACTCCCAAAAACATCAGGATGCGTAAAGTGGTATTAGATGAAGAAGACAGAAAAAAAGTAAGCAAGAGAATGGGTGCCGAAGTTGAATAAATATAAAAATATATATAATTAAAAAACAGCATTAACCATATAATGCTGTTTTTTGCATCTGTGCACAAGGGCAGCAATTAATGGTGATAAAAAATTTTACTGCAGCTTATTCTGTATTCCAGATATCGTAAACAGAATTTCCCGATACAATTCTGCAACTGCCGGCTTCACTGTTTTCTTTGTAAAAAAGATTACATGAAAAAAGTATTTTTGTTACAATGGCTTTTACTACCGGTTATTATATTCTCACAAAACCTTGATACTCCAAAAGTACATATACTTAAAAATGTGCTGGTTACCGGCTTTAAAACTGTTCGCGGAATAGGGCATATGCCTGATTTTAAGGACGGAATTATTTATGCAGGCAAAAAAAGTGAAGTAATTCTGGTAGATAGTTTGGATGCAAATAAAGCTATTAATAATACCAGGCAAATTTTAGGCAGAATACCCGGATTAAATATTGTTGAAACGGAAACAGGAGGTTTTACAGCAAATGGTATTGCAACAAGGGGGCTGAATCCTATTCAAAGCATTGAAATGAATACCCGCCAGAATGGCTATAATATTAGTGCTGATATCTATGGATACAATGAAGCCTATTACCTTCCTCCCATGGAAGCCATCCAAAGAATTGAAATGGTAAGAGGGGCAGCAGCATTACAATTTGGAGCGCAATTTGGAGGGCTGGTAAACTATGTTACAAAAGAGGCACCCGCCAATAAGCCTTTTGAATTTTATACTTCACAAACAGCCGGCAGTTATGGCCTTTTTAACACATTTAATTCAATTGCCGGCAATTTTAAAAAATTATCATATTATGTTTTTGTTCAATACAGATACATGAATGGTTATAGACCCAATAGCAAACAGTGGCAAGTATCAGGATTTGGAAAATTGAGGTATTTGTTTTCTGAAAAATTGAATATTACGGCAGAATATTCATTGCTGCGCAATACTATTCAAATGCCGGGAGGATTAACAGACAGCCTTTTTCTGGTAAATCCGAAAATTTCTACACGATCCAGAAACTGGCTGAAAACACCCTGGAATATTGTTAATCTATCAGTAAATTACCATCCATCCAAAAATACTTCAATAAGTATAAAGAGTACCTATCTATTTGGCAATCGTTCTTTGGTGTGGAGAAATGAAGATGGTGGACCGGCTGCACAGGATACCATAAACCACCTCACTAATACATATTCACCAAGAGAGGTGGGAATAGAAAACATGAAAAACATCACAACAGAAATCAGGTTTTCATATCAATACCAAATTGCACATCAAAAAGCAACTTTTTCAGGAGGTATCAGACATTCTTCTGCCTGGTTTAAGAGACTGGGAGGCGGTGAAGGAACAACCAATAGTAACTTTGATTTATCGATTCAGGGTGATTGGGGATATGACTTAAATTTCACTACTTTAAATATTGCCCCATTTATTGAAAATATTTTTCCGGTCGGAAACAGGCTTTCAATCATACCCGGCTTCAGGTTTGAATACCTAAATACAACTGCAAATGGTTATAAAACATCAGCTAATATTAAGCAGAGCGTATCAGAGTATCGCTCCAGGATTTTTCCCTTATTTGGAATGGGCATTACATATAAAACAGGAAATAATACGAATGTATATGGCAATATCAGCCAGGCATACAGGCCGATAGAATACAGCCAGTTAGAACCCTTCGGAATAACTTCCAGAATTGATCCCAATTTAAAAGACAGCTATGGCTTTAATGCAGATTTAGGTTACAGGGGCACCATAAAAAATTATTTTAATTTTGATGTGAATCTGTTTTATCTGGCTTATAATGACAGAATCGGGGTCTTAGTACAAACAGATCCAAATACCGGAATGGAGTACTCTGTTCGAAAGAACATTGCGAATAGTGTTCATAAAGGCATTGAAAGTTACCTGGAATTTAATATTGTAAAATACCTGAATACACAATCAAAAACAGGTCTGAGTATTTTTAACTCGTTTGCATTTATAGATGCCAGGTATACCAATGGCGCCTTCAAAGGAAACCGTGTTGAGGCTGCGGTGAAAACAATCAATAGAACCGGACTTATCTTTAATAATCGCCATTTCTCAGCCACATTTCAGATAAACAATATTGGTGATGCTTATGGAGATGCTTCTAACGTAAAGATAAGTAGCGACCCCGTTGCAGGCTATATACCTGCATATACCGTTGCTGATTTGAGTATGACTTATAGCATTAAAAAAATTACACTAAAAACAGGAATAAACAACTTAACAAATCAATCGTATTTTACACGCAGAACGGATGAATATCCCGGACCGGGTATTATACCTGCCATTGGAAGAAGTTTTTATTTTGGATTTTCTGCACAATTGTAAACCGCCTTTTGCAGATTTCAATATAATATAAAAAGGGATACTGGAAAGATGTACCCCGATTTTTGCCTGTATGCTAATGTAAGAGGCAATCAAATTGAAAAAGATTGCCTCTGTATTAAAAACACACTAAAAACACTTTACGATAATGTTACTACATTTATTCATCCCCCATTGGCTTACTGTTTTTATAAAGCAGGTGTAGTAAACCAGGCAGCACAATTAATAACAATGGCAATGCTACAATAAACCCGCCTATTACAGCAATGGCTAAGGGTTGGTGCATTTGTGCGCCTGTACCAATACCCAATGCAAGCGGTGTTAAAGCAATAATTGCACCCAATGCCGTCATTAACTTGGGCCGTAGCCGGGTAGAAATAGAATAAATAATGGCTTCATCTACTCTACCTATATTGGTTTTACCTTTTAATGAATCGCGAAACTGCAAATAGGTAAATATGGCATTCTCACCAATAATACCCACAATCATAATGAGCCCGGTATA
>JAKAKY010000149.1 GCA_021824365.1 Bacteroidota bacterium
ATCTATATCACGCTTTTTTCTTTATAATCAGGGCAGAGGAAGTTAAGTTAACCAAAATTGAGGAAACAATGAGCATTTATGCCAAATTGACAAGCAATGTACTGCTTATAAGACCAGCAAATACTTCCGCTTACATATCCTCAATGATACTAATGTTTAACATTTTATGAATTGAATAATCCATTTTATGGTACATTTTAGGATTTCTTAATTTTTTTAAACGGTATTATCAATAATTTTAGATGATTGTTCGTCCATACAATTTAAATGTTGCATGAAAATTGCAGCTATTTTAGTAACTATGCAAAGGCATTGATAGAGCGATTAATTAACTGCAGGAATTTTTTAAAAAAATTTTATTCGTTTTTAAAATTAAAATTTCAACTATAGCAGATCACTTAACCATTTATTCATGAAAAAATCCATCCTATTTATTTTTTTGACGGCTGCATTTGCAGTAATGGGGCATGCACAAATTACCAATGCCGACATCAGTAAGCAGTTCACTTTTACCAACGATAATTTTGATTTTGGGAAAATACTGTATGGCAAACCGGCAGAGTACACTTTAACCATTACCAATATTGGTAAAGACACCGCCACGCTGGATGATGTACGCCCCTCTTGTGGATGTACCACCCCACAATTTGAAAGAGGTAATAAATTTGCGCCAGGGCAATCAGCAACAGTTGTATTAGGTTTTAATGGCAATACCTTAGGTACTTTTTACAAAACTGCCGGCATTTTTTTAAACAACTATAAATTAAGTAAGCAAGTTACTTTTAAAGGAGAAACCTATCAGGAAAACAAATCGGCTGACTCTGCAAAAAGTAAACAAACAGGCACCATATTGCACCAATAAAATGCTTTATGTTTACCCATTCCGATAGTTTAAATAGAATTTAATATAAACGCTTTATTTTTACCATAAAATTCATTACATTATGAAACAATTATTAGTAGCCGTTTTTTTATTGGCAGGAACCATGTGTTTTGCCCAAAGCCCTGTAGAATTTAATACCGTAAAACACAATTTCGGAAAAATAAAAAAAGGGGTGCCTGCCACTTATGTTTTCCATTTTAAAAATATAGGCAATAAACCCGTTGTTATTGAAGTGGCAACTGCAGAATGTGGCTGTACTACTCCTGAGTACCCAAAATCGCCTATTGGAAAAAGTAAATCCGGTGAGATTAAAGTAACCTATAATGCCGCATTATCCGGTGCCTTTACCAAAAAGGTAAATGTGAAGTTAGCCGGCGTAAATGAACCGATAGTATTAACGATTGAGGGAATAGTAGAAGACAGCAGTCATTCTAAATAACAGCATTTTTAAAATATTATTCAAAGCCATTTTGCAGGAAGTGGCTTTTTTGCTGACTAACAGTTGTTATCTTTGCGGCATGTTAACCATTAGCAACCGAGGCAAGGATATGCCTGCCAGCCCTATCAGAAAATTAGTTCCCTTTGCTGAAGTAGCAAAGCAAAAAGGTGTAAAAGTGTATCACTTAAATATTGGGCAACCCGATATTGAAACTCCAAAATCGGTTTTAGATGCGGTACGACATAGTGATTTTACCGTATTAGCTTACAGCCATAGTGCCGGAAATGAAAGTTACAGAAAGAAGCTAACAGAATATTATCAACGTAAAGGCATTACCGTTAATAAAAATGAAATTATTGTAACCACCGGTGGTAGCGAAGCTATTTTATTTGCTTTTATGGCTTGTTTGGATGCCGGCGATGAAGTAATTATTCCTGAACCTTTTTATGCCAATTACAATGGGTTTGCAGTTGCAGCCGGCATACATGTGGTACCTGTTACTGCTACCATTGATAAAGGTTTTGCATTGCCACCCATTGCAGCATTTGAGGCAAAAATTACCCCAAAAACAAAGGCTATTTTAATTTGCAACCCCAATAACCCTACCGGCTATTTATATACGCAGGAAGAAATGAATGCCTTGAAGGCATTGGTTGAAAAGCATCAATTGTATTTATTTTCAGATGAGGCCTATCGGGAATTTTGCTATGAAGGTACCCACATTAGTGCCATGCATTTAAAGGGAATAGAAGAAAATGTAGTGCTAATGGATACCATTAGCAAAAGATATAGTGCCTGCGGCGGAAGAATCGGTGCGCTGGTTACAAAAAATAAACAGGTATTAGATGCTGCCATGAAGTTTGCACAGGCACGGTTAAGTCCACCTTCATTTGCGCAAATTGCAGGTGAAGCAGCCGTTGATTTACCTGAAAATTATTTTGATACCACCAAAGCCGAATATCAATCGCGCCGCGATTTAATTGTACACCGCTTACAGGCAATGCCTGGTGTTACCTGCCCCAATCCGGGCGGTGCATTTTATGCGATTGCTGCATTACCGGTAGATGATGCGGAGCAATTTTGTGAATGGTTATTAGCGTCGTTTGAATACAAAGGGCATACCGTTATGCTGGCACCTGCAGGCGGTTTTTACCAAACTCCCGGGCTTGGGAAAAAAGAGGTAAGGCTGGCTTATGTATTGAACAAAACAGATATTAATGCTGCCATGGATTGCTTAGCAGTAGCATTAACGCAATATCCGGGAAGAACAGTATCTTAATAAAATATTATTCAACATATCAACAACAACAAACCCATTAATCGGCCAAAGCCACTGCATCAGTAAATTTTTGTACGGCAGGGAAATCAATTACCCTGCCTTTATTGTTTTTAAAAGCCGACCAGTTGCATTTATCGCAAACCTCATCCCATAAAGCCTCATAAAATTGTATGGATTTAGCCTCTTTCAATTGATGAAAAATAGATTTTTTACTAAAACTGATATTTTCAATATCAGAATAAAAAGGAATGTATTGTTGTAAGGTTGGAATACTTTCTGAGTTTTGCTCAACATACAGGCGATGCAGGGTTTTTCGAATTTGTACCATATTATAAAAGCTTAATACCTTCTTATGCTGTTTTAAAAAGCTACTTAATTCTTGTTGCAGCACCTCAAAACAATGCAAAGAAAGTGGGGCTGGTATATTCGGGATTAATACTAAATCTGCTGCAGTAAATACATTGTTATGCAACGAAAATTTACCGGGAGGACAATCAATAATACAAATATCATAATCATCTTCAACCTTATTTAAAGTAGCTTTAATTACGGCATTATTTACAAAATTAAGTCTGGATAAAAGCGAACCTTTGCATAAAGCATCATCCCCAAACGAACCGTCATTACTAATAATATCAATATGATGGGTATCACAGGTTTGTATTACCTCATAAATGGAGATATCGTTTTCAAACAAGCGTTTGTAACGGTGGTTATTGGCGCCTTCCGTTTTAAAAAAATAACTGGTACCGCCTTGTGGGTCTAAATCCCAAATAAGTACACTAAAACCCATTTTGGCCATTAGGCAGGCCATGTTAATAGATGTGGTGGTTTTACCAACCCCACCTTTAATGTTGTACAAAGCAATTGTTCTCACCTTTTTAGTTTTAAAGGGTGTAAAGGAATGAATAGGGAGTACAATTTAAATATAGTTTTCCACATAAATGTGGATAATTATATTTTTTTTGAAAAAATAATTCACATATAAGAAAGGTATGGCGATTTATTTATCGAAAAATTAGAATAGAAGTATCAATATTCAACAATCAACAAACATTTAGTATACATTGAAAACGACATACACTAAAAAACACTTTAAATTTAGTATCCGCATTAATAGAATTAAAGTAAATCAATAAAAAAAATCAAACAATAAAAGGCAATTCGTAAAAAAAGCTACTGCCCGATTAGGCCTTTTATCTTTACCTGCTTTACTACAAGCCAATACCTTACCTGTTAATAACAGGAAAAAGTGGTATATTCAGGTGCCCATCCCGATGATCCTGAAAGTAGCTGTGGTGGAACTTTGGTTAAGCCTGCTAAGGCCGGCCATCACATTACCATTATTTATTTAACTCCCGGTGAGGCAGGTATTCCGAATGTAAGCCACAATCATGCGGCAGGCATTAGAAAAAGAAGCCATTAGTGACTGTAATATTTTAAATGCTAAACCGATATTTGCCGAACAAACAGATGGCGCTGCCATAGTTAGTAATGAACCACTTAAGCAAGTGCAAAACCACATTGATAATGAACAACCTGATATTATTTTTACGCATTGGCCAATCAACACACATAAAGACCATCAGGATGCCAGTTTACTGACCATTCAAACCTGCGTAGCCAATCCTTCCAAATTTAATTGTATTTTTTTGAAGTGTGCATTGAAGAACAAACAATGGGTTTTCACCCAACAGATTTGATTGATATAACCGATACACAAACCGTAAAAAAAGTGCAGTGTATTTGCCATATCAGCCAAAATCCACCGGGTATAGATAGATGCTTGCGGCCATGCTATTATAGAAAATTTCAGGGGTTGAGAACCGGATGTAAAAACAGCGGAAGAATTTGTTAGAATGACCGGCAAGGGCAAGGGAGCTCTTATCATTTAATTTTTTCTAATTGATTATTCCAACATCAGGCAACAATGATGGATACTGTTAGCACCATTAACTGCTATTTCAATAATTTTTCCCATTGTTTCAATTGACTCTTTTCTTCATTAGAAAGTGGTTGGTGTAAGTTACATTTGGTTTGTAACAGTAGCGCGCCTTTGTGTTGCGGATATTTTTGAAGAATAGCCAAAATAATTTTCAAATAATCAGCCCCGGTATTGTTAGGCGTTATAGGATAAATGGTAGTTTCCTTTGCAATTCTATGACGATCGGGCATTTTTAAAATGATGGCTTTTAGCGTGCCCAACCAATTGGCAGGCATATCGGGTATACTACCTGCCTTTTGCAAAAGCCCCTGTAATTGTTTTTTGCTTAAACTACCCCGCTCTTCATACTGGTGCATTAAACTTAAAATAAATAAAGCATCGGGGTTGTATTGATAGCAGGCATCCAACACTTTATCAATCACATCTACTAATTTTTTATTGGAAGCTTTTGCCATGGCTACATTGTTTCACTTGCAGTAATTAGCATTTAGAAAGTTGATTATCTTGACTTTAACCATGCCTCGGGATTCACAAATTTATTACTGCCATTCATTACCCTAAATTCTATTTTACCTTCTCCATCAAAATCGGCTGCAGCATGGCCTATCAATGTACCTGCCTTTACTGACTGACCTCTGCTTACACTTATGTCGGCCAATTTATTGTATACCGTAAAATATTTGCCATGTTGAACCAATACGCCTTGAAAGTCGCCTAAATCCATTACTGATATTACTTCTCCATCAGCTACACAACGTACAGGTGCAGCAATTTTGGTAGAAATAAAAATACCATCATTCGTTTCTTTTAATTTAGTTCCCGGCACAATATTGGTTCCAAACTGGCCAACCACTGCACCGCCCGATACGGGCCAGGGTAAGCGGCCTCTGTTGTTTTCAAAATTGATGGACATTTCTCTTCCTTCAGGGGTAGTTTCAAACACACTATAGGTTCTGCCTTCATTTCTATCTGTTGAAACAACTCCTGATATTGGCTCATCACTTGCTTTTGGTGTAGTTGTAGCCGGGGTATTATTTTTTACGGAAGGTGTATTGGTAACCGTACTATTTTTTTTTGCGGCATCGGCCTTAGCTTTGGCTAATCTTTCTCTTTCTTTACGCTCAGCTTCGGCAATTTCTCTACGTATTGCAGCTTTAATGGCCTCATTTAATACCCGTCTTTGCCTTTCCGTTTTGCGCAATTGAGCTAAATAATCCTTCTCCTTATTTTTTAATTGATTAACAATTTGGTCTTTCTCTTTTTTGTCTTGTTCCAACACTTTTAGCTGATTACTTTGTTCCTGCAAAACCTTTGTTTGTTGCAACTTAGAATTGTTCATATCGGCAATAGCCTGTTGCCTTAACTCACTTGTTTTTAAGATGGTTTGCGCTTCTGCTTCACGATATTGGCGGTAACTCTTTAAAAAAGCCATTCTTTTTAAAGCATCATTAAAATCACGGGCAGAAAATAAAAAGTTGAGATATTCATAGCTGCTTCTGTTTTTGTAGGCAAAAACAATACTCTTGGCATAGTTTTGTTTCAAAGTATCTAACTGCCTTTTTAAACGGTTTATTTCTAATTGTTTGCTATAAATATCATCATTCAACCGTTGAATTTCCTGATTAATTTTATGGATCAGCCTTTCGCGAACAGCTAATTTCCGTTGCAAAATAGCCACTTCGGTAATGGATTGCTTTTTGTTTTTACGGATAGAATTCAATGCTGCGTTCAGGTTATCAATTTCTCCCTGCAACTGTTTTTGCTGCTGTTGAAGCGCTTCACGGGTAAGGGGCTGATATGTGCCCTGTGTTTGGGCAGATAACTGCAAGACGGGTAAAATTAAAAAACACAACAATAATAACCGCATTATACAATCCTCATTTTAAAATAGAAACTATATTGAATATGGTTGAATAACGAACCTGCCGCCTGAATATTATTTCACTTTATAATTTTTATGCACCGAAAAGGTATACTTTAACGGCTCATTAAAAGAAAACTCTTTAAAATCTAAAAATATATCCAGCTTCGACTTTTCGGCAACAGATATTTGCCGGAAGGTAGCAAATAAAAAAGTATCAACCGGCTGATAGTTGCTAAAAGTAATATCACATGTACGATTGCGTTGTATATCAACATCATCTAACTTACTGTGCAATACCCTAAAATCAGTATTATCCAGGGTTACCAAATGCTTAAACATATTGCCTACCATTAATACCAGTAATTGTTTATTACCCGATTTATAAGAAACAACATTGCTATCTAAAAAAACCGGATTACCGATAATTAAGTTTTGCAGTGTTGAAAAATCGAATGGAATTTGTGTTACTTCCTGTAAATAGGCAATGCTGCGGTATTGTATAGATTTACCTCCTTTCAATTTAATGAGGATAACGCTATCCGGGGTTACCAGTATATTGGCTACCACGCCATATGGAGGCAAGGCTAATTTCACATATATAATACTGTCTTTTATCATACTGAGGTAAGCAGTTACATGCTGACTTTCTTCCGGCCCTTCATAATCAACCTTTATTTTGGCATTAAATGTGTTGAAATTGATGGAGTGTTTCATTACTTTTTCCATAATTTCTTTCACAATGGCAGCAGAATCAACCTTCGGGGTTTCTGTTACAACAACTGTTTGTGCGGTATCTTTTTTAGAGATGGCCTTTTCAATAGATTGTACTTTTTTTACGGGATGGCAGGCCCAAACCGAGAAAGCAAGCAGACCAAATACAATAATTCTTTGCATCATAAGGCTTTACTGTTTACCGGTATGGCCAAAACCACCCACACCCCTTTCTGTTTCTGGTAATACTTCTGCAGGAACCCAACTAATTTGTTCCACCTTTTGAATCACCATTTGCGCAATTCTGTCGCCATCATGAATAGTTACCGGCTGATTGGACAGGTTAATTAAAATCACTTTTATTTCTCCTCTGTAATCAGCATCAATTGAGAGATCG
>JAKAKY010000150.1 GCA_021824365.1 Bacteroidota bacterium
TTAAATGGGTGCAGGTAGGGCATGATTGAAAAAATTTAGTAATTGTATAAAATTATGCTAACCTTATTGATCTCCGTCTTTTTTCTTTTTAAAAATCAAATCAATTCCTTTGCCAATAGAAGATTCAATACCCTTTGCAATGGGTGCTAAAGGAATGCCATCATATTCGTTTTCCTGATACGTATTGTTTTGTTCGGGATAAATGATGATTTTGTTGTTTTCCTCAAAATATTTTTCCAGTTTGTAAGGAATATTTTCGAGAAAGTTGTTATAAGACATGGTTCCTTTTCTGGAAGAAACAAAAAACAGTAAATCTGTTTTGACAATATTTCTCGATAAAATCAAAAAATCTTCCCAATTAGAAAATTCTTTAAAAGCAGGAATAAAATTCAATTTGTTGGCACTACAAAATTTCTGAATGGCAGCATAGGTTTTATTACTACCAAATATCAATACGGGAATAGACAGTTCTTGCGATAAGTCGATTAGTTTTTTCAACCAGGCATTAAAACCGGTTTCCAACTCGGCTAATAACGGTGTAATTGCTACAATTCGTTTATTATAAACAAAGGGTTTCGATAAATGCGTAATAAAAATATTTTTATTAATTTTTGTTAATATATTTTCAAATTTATCACTAATCAGGTTCTCTAAAATGCCGTTTTTATGTGGCCAGCCTAATAAAACATAATCGGCTAAAACTTCGCGGGTAATTCTGGATATACCACTGGAAACATTATGATCAATGGTAGTTATTGTACTTACTTTATTTTCAGTTGCGGATGCCTGTTGAATAAACTCTTCTAACTTAGTTTTCGATAAAATAATATTTTTTTCTGCTGTTTCATCATTGGGTACAACAGTTAAAATAGTAACAGGATTGCGTGATTTTTTGTCTTTTATTAGAATTGCGAGGTCTAAAATTTTATCAACTGTTTCAACATTGGCAGTAGGTATTAAAATTTGCTCACTATTCATTACGCTCGACTCCAGAATATCAATTTCATTTTTTTCTTTATTCAATAATATTTTTTTGGCAGCCTTTTCTGTTGCAATTGTGCCAAAAACGCAAGTAATTAAAATAAGTATAATGGTGCCATTTAAAATATTTTCATCAATAATACCTGCTTTGAAACCTACCAGAATAATAGCTAAAGTTGCCGCAGCATGTGAACTACTTAATCCAAAGATAAGCTGACGCTGTTCTTTCGAATATTTTAAAATGAGTTGCGTTAACCAGGCTGCTATCCATTTACCTGATAAAGCTACCGTAATTAATGTTCCTGCTACAATTAGTGCTGCAGGGCCATGCGTAATTACGCTGACATCTACAATCATGCCAACCGATATTAAGAAAAAAGGGATGAACAGGGAATTACCCATAAATTCAATCCGGTTCATTAAAGCAGATGAAAGTGGAATTAATTTATTGAGAGCTAAGCCGGCTACAAAAGCGCCGATAATAGGTTCTACGCCGGCCACTTCAGCCAGAAAAGCTGCAAAAAAAACTACTGCTAAAACAAATATATAATGCGAATGTCGCTCACTCTCCAACACCCTGAAAAACCATTTGGCAATGCGTGGTACTACTAAAAACATAATAGCAGAAAAAATAGACAGTGATACCAATAAGCGTATCCAAAAATCTGAGTTTAATGTGCCGGCATGATTGCCCATAATAATAGCCAAAATAATCAGCACTGCCGTATCGGTTAGCACAGTTGCACCAACAGTAATGGCAACCGCCTGATTTTTGGCGATGCCCAACCTGCTAACAATAGGATACGCTACCAGCGTATGTGTTGAAAACATACTGGCAGTTAAAAAACTGGCATTTACATCATAACCTAATAAATAATAACATACAGGAAACCCAATACCCAACGGAATAATAAATGTTAAGAATCCGAAAAGAAAACTCTTGTTTTGGTTGGCTTTAAATTCATTAATGTCTAACTCCAACCCTGCTATGAACATAATATAAAGCAGACCGATGGTAGAAAATAAATCAACCGCCGAATTTTTCTCCAGTACATTAAAACCATGTGGGCCAATGATAACTCCGGCTATAATTAAACCTATAATGCCGGGTATATTTAGTTTTTTTAAAAGAATTGGAGAAAGTAAAATAATAAATAAAATTAATGAAAATATTAATACGGGATTTTGTAAAGGCAAATGAAATTCATGTATAAAATGTTTGAAAAAATCGTTCATAAATTAATTATTAAAAAATTATAACTGTAACTATATTAACAGCAATATAAACGAAAAAATACAAATAAAAGCCTGGTGGTTCCAATTTAACATTCAGGCTGTCAATCCTAAATAATTCATTAAATCCAATTCCCGTCAATCATTACCTTATCTACCAATGGTGTTCCAAAATGATAAGGCAAATAGGCAACTGAGGCTATAGGTTTGGTGAAGATGAGATTTGCTTTTTTTCCTACAGTAATACTGCCCACTTCTTTTTCTACACCCATAGCAAATGCACCATTAATGGTAGCGGCATTAATAGCTTCTTCAGGTAAAAATTCATTTTGTATGCAAGCCAATGAAACCACAAAATTCATATTGCCACTGGGTGATGATCCCGGATTATAATCAGATGCTAAAGCTAATGCACAATTTTCCTGTAACATTTTACGTACCGGGGCATATTGCATACGCAGAAAAAAAGCAGCAGTGGGTAATATAGTGCCAATGGTATCCGATGAAGCCAGTGAGTGAATGGCTTTTTCATTCATTGCTTCTAAATGATCAACGGATATGGCTTTATGCTTTACGCCAACTTCAACCCCACCGCTAACAGAAAGCTGATTGGCATGCAGTTTAGCGGGTATTCCATATTTATAAGCTGCCTCAATAATTCTTTCTGTATCGGTATCACAAAAAAAGTTTTGTTCACAAAAAACATCAACATAATCGGCCAATTGTTCTTGCGCAATTTGAGGGAGCATTTCATGAATAATGAGTTGTATATAACCCTGTTTATTATCACGATAAGTGTGTGGAACCGCATGAGCACCTAAAAAAGTAGATTTTACAGGAATGGGTACCTGCTCTTTTATACGCCTTATAACACGCAACATTTTTAATTCATCTGCTACGGTTAATCCATAACCGCTTTTTATTTCAATAGCGCCTGTTCCTAAATGCATTAACTCCTGCAATCGCTTTATTGCACTATCATATAAACCAGTTTCGGGTGTTGCTTGTAATACAGCGGCAGAATGTAAAATACCACCACCCCTGGCAGCAATATCAGCATAACTTAAACCATGCAATTTATCTACAAACTCCTGTTCCCTGCTTTTGGCAAAAACCAAATGGGTATGACTATCGCACCATGTAGGCAATATCGTTGCACCTGCAGCATTATAAACTGCATCGTACACTTTTTCGGGTAATGCGTCCATACTTCCGTAAGCATCAATTTTGCCTTTATGAATGACCAAAAAAGCGTTTTTAATCATGGGTAAATCAGCCATAGCTTTTCCACGAAGCAAATGGTTATGTTCCCGGATATTCAGCAATTGATGTATGTTGGTAATTAATAAATGCATGTTTTATCTATTTTATAGCCAAAGCGGTTAAACAAATTGTAAAATAAGTATTGTTACACTTAAATTGCAGGGTAACCGCTATAAATATGATTTGTTTTATGCATGTTGTAAGATACCCAAAATATTTGGGATTTTTTGGAATGCTCTCTATGGCTATTTTCAGAATACCGCTTTTTTTAAACAGATCCATTCATTTTTATAAATTATTGGGTTGTGGTAAAAACGGCAGTTTTGATTTGCAACCCGACTGGCGGCAATGGGCTGTTTTAACCATTTCTAACAATGTACAAGAAAGCAGACAACATACAGGAAAATTCATTGAGTGGTGGTGGCGATTATTTAATTGTGAATTGTTGCAAATAAAATTGCAACCCATTGAAGGCCATGGTACATGGGATGACAAAATATGTTTTGGCCATTTACCTTTAAAAACGGATTACGAAGGGCCAATTGCAGTACTTACCAGAGCTACTATTCATACTAAAAAAATAAGGCGGTTCTGGCAACATGTAGATGCGGTTTCTGCAGAAATGAAACAGGCACCCGGATTCATTACTTCATTAGGAATTGGTGAAATGCCTTTGTTTAGAGCTGCCACTTTGAGTATTTGGGAAACAAAAGCACACATGCGCTCCTTTGCCTATGCACAACCATTTCATAAAGAAGTAATTGTAAAAACCCGAAAAGAAAACTGGTACTCAGAAGATATGTTTGTACGCTTTATACCACTGCAAGTATCAGGAACTTTACAAGGCATTGATCCTTTCAAAGGAAAATTGTAACTTGCAGCCCAATGAATAGAATGTGTTGTAACATATTACCCTATATAAAGCATTTTGCATGGCTTTATCGCGGATTGAATGCTATGCCCGACCATTAGCTTGGCTGCTATATACTCCCATTTTCTTTTATTAATTATTTAATTATTTCAACGAAATACCCTTTGCGTATCTCGTGTTCATTATTATTTATTACATAAATTTTTTGTTTATGCAAAATATGCAAACTTTATTTGTAAACTCTGAAATTGGTACACTGAAACGATTATTAGTTCATAGCCCTGATAGTGGTTTAGGGAAAGTGGTTCCTTCAAAAGCACAAGACTGGCTGTTTGAAGACATTGTACACTTAAATACCATTCGGAAAGAAGAGTATGACTATTACACTAAAATATTATTGTTTTTCTTAGACCCTGAAAAAATAAAAGGCCAGTTACCTGCAATCGATGCTGATGAAAATAACCGGAACTTTTATAAACCTGATAACCCGGCTTTCTATAAATCTGATAAAGTAATTGAATTAGAATGGCTGCTGGCTGAAATTTTAATGAATGATGACGTAAAACATAGTTTAGTTGCATCAGTTTGTGCTATTGAAGGATGCACATTTAAAATTCAGAATACTTTAATGGAGTATGATGCCGTATCATTGGCCAAAACATTTATCAGTGGTTCATCTAATACTAAAGAAATGTTGTTTGCGCCTATCCCGAATTTTATTTTTACAAGAGATATTGGCATTACCATTAAAGATTATGTACTATTAAACAAACCAGCCAAAAAAGCAAGAACACGTGAAGCTTTATTAGCAAAATATATCTTTTTCAATCATCCTTTTTTTAAACCATATGAACATAACGTCATAGAATTAACAGATACTTATCAAAATTTGCTATTGCCAAAAGAAGAAGACGAAAGAAAAATTACTTTAGAAGGAGGCGATATTATGGTAATTAGCAACCATCATTTATTAGTAGGTGTCAGTGAAAGAACTTCACCCGAAGCCGCTGCAAAAATTGCACACATTGTATTTAAGAAAAATTTGATGGAAAAAGTAACCATCATAAAAATTCCTAAAAAAAGGGATTATATGCATATTGATACCGTTTTTACACAGGTAAAAAGAAATGTATGGGTAATGTTGGGTAATTTTTCGAAAAAGGCAGTACTGCATGAAGATGAAAATTCTATTGAGCGTTCCTTAGAACTAAAAAAAGATGAAAAAATAAAGATTAAACAATTTCATAAAAACGACCCTGAAAATAGTGTGCACTTTAACAGCCTGGAGGAGTTATTAATCGATATCAGTAAAAATGATTTTCATTGTAAAGAAGATGAGATTAAAATTATCTTTTCCGGCAACAATGAATTTCCATACAGTGCCCGTGAACAATGGACTGATTCCTGTAACCTGTTGGCAATTAAAGAAGGGGTTGTTTTGGGTTATGACAGGAACGACAAAACTGCCGAAGCATTCAAAGCAAACGGATTTGAAGTAATACATGCCAGAGAATTAATTCCTCAAATGGTTGCCGATAAAATTGACCCACAACAAATGAAAGATACCCTAATTCTCATGCCTTCTGCAGAATTGTCGAGAGCCAGAGGTGGTTTTCATTGTATGAGTATGCCCTTATTAAGAGAACAGGTTAATTTATAAATTATGCAAAATACCGCTCACCTACTAATGATTCGCCCCGTTCGGTTTTCATATAATGAACAAACCGCAGTAAATAATGCTTTTCAGCAAAATGATACCAATAATGATATTGCGTCAATGGCTGCCCTTGAGTTTGATGCCTTTGAAAAAAAATTGATGGAGAATGGCGTAGATGTTACTATTGTAGAAGATACACCCGAACCGCATACACCGGATTCTGTATTTCCCAACAACTGGATTTCTTTTCATGAAGATGGAACCATCGTATTATATCCCATGTTTGCTGAAAACAGACGGGCAGAACGGAAACTCCATGTACTTCAAACCATTGAAAAAAAATTCACTATTCAACAGAAAATTGATTTAACCGATTGGGAAGCAACAAATCAATTTTTGGAGGGTACCGGCAGTATGGTGTTAGATAGAGTTAAGAAAATTGCATATGCTTGTTTATCGCCCCGAACAGCTATACAAGCTTTAAACTGTTTTGCTGAAAAAACAGGTTATACAATTGTAGCGTTTCATGCCAATGACAGAAAGGGATTACCCATTTACCATACCAATGTGATGATGTGTGTGGCTGACCAATATGTGGTAATATGCATGGATAGCATTACAGATACACACGAAAAGGAATTAGTGGAGCAAACCATACAACAAACCGGCAAACAAATTATTCCTATTAGCTTTAATCAAATGGAACATTTTGCCGGCAATATGTTACAGGTTAAAAATAATAAAGGAGAAAAACTGCTGATTATGTCAACCCAGGCATTTGAAAGTTTATCAGATGAACAAATACAAATGTTAGAACAATACAATCGCATTATTCACTCCAATATTACAACTATCGAAAAAAACGGAGGTGGCAGTGCCAGATGTATGTTGGCTGAAATTTTTTTACCTTTTAAAATTACAGTTTAATGAATACATTACTTTAACTGAGCAGGAAGCACCGGCATTTGCAGCAGGTGCTTTACCTGTTTTTCGCGGTATTGTAATCCTGATAATAAGGTAAGTTGCGCAGCACTTAATTGTTGCTGCAATTGCTTATCGATTGATTTTTGGGATTGGATGGCTGTGAAATAATCCTGAATAATAATTAAATCATGCCAATTGCCTATGGCTTCCTGCAAATTATTAAAATAAGGAAAATGTGCTTCTTCAAATTCATCCCCTTCAATAGCCACCCATCGTATAGCATTCATCCAACGTTTAATTTTTTTTCTGAAATCGTGCCAGTCTTCTATTGCTACATTTTTTTTCAACTGCTCTTGTAATTCAATTTTTAATTTTTGCATGTATTGCTCAGGCAAAAGTGCATTGGTTTCATCCACCAATGGGCCACAAATATCAATCACCTTTTGGAGTGCCTGTTTATGTTTGGGTATATGTTGCAAAAAAATATGTTGCGCATATATTAATGAACCCTGCAATCCCAACATCGTTTCTAATTCATGCATTTTATGCTGTTGCAACCATTGTTGCAGCAATTGGGTT
>JAKAKY010000151.1 GCA_021824365.1 Bacteroidota bacterium
AAAAGGCAAGCAATATTTTGCCTGGCGTATGCCCTTGTATCCCCTACCCGCTGTATTAGCTATTGCCATGTGGTTCTATATTTTTATTTCAACAGGTTATACGATGATGATGGGTGGCATAACGGTAACCCTTTTAGGTATTATTGCCTACATGATTAAAGCCAAACATAACCAGGAGTGGCCATTTACCGCTACATTACCGATTGGGGAAGCAACTTTGCAACAACTTACTGATGAGGGCAACGAGTAAAGCACCAATTAAATTGAGCCATAAAAAACTAACCCCTATAATATTGTATTTATCGAGTAAAAATACCAGTACTACCAGCAGTTCACTCACAATAGCTGCCCAAAATACCGCATGGCCTTTCACTGATTTTATGTAAAATGCTACCAGAAAAATGCCCAGTATTACACCATAGAATAATGAACCCAACACATTCACTGCTTCTATGAGGCTGCCCATACCAATCACAAATTCTGCAATAATGATACAAAAAACACCCCAGACTAAAGTATAATACTTGGAGATATGATACTTGCTTAGTGCCTCATCAAAAGATGCCGGCATGTCGGTATTTGTTTTTCGAAAACGTAAGTGAAAATCAATCACAGAAGTGGCTGCCAGCGAGTTGAGTGCCGCAGCTATGGAACCCCAGGCTGCTAAAAAAATAATGGCAATCAGTAACCCTACTAAACCATGTGGCAAATAATCAATCACAAACCTGAGAAAAATATAATTGGTATCATTGGTATCGCCACTAATGCCCGCTTTTTGAAACAAACCCTGGTAATTGTTTTTGAGTTGCTGTGATTGTGCATTAAGCTCCCGCAATTTCATTTTTGTTTCTTCAGGTTTGGTGCTCCAGGTTTTTAATATGGTTTGCTTTTCAGTATTTAATTGGTTGTATTGTTGCTCTATGCGTATGGCATTGTTTTTTTCGCTGCTTTGCAGCAATTGCTCATGTACTACCTGATTGAAAAAAATAGGCTGATCGCTGAACTGATAAAAGGTAAACAATAAAGCACCTATCAATAAAATACCAAACTGCATGGGTACTTTTACCAATCCGTTTAACAATAAGCCCATCTTGCTTTCTTTATCGTTTTTGGCAGTAAGGTAACGCCCTACCTGACTTTGGTCGGTTCCAAAATAAGAAAGCGCTAAAAAAAAACCGCCTATTATGCCACTGAGTAAATTATACTTGTCCTTCCAATCAAAACCATTTTTGGTAAATCCGGTAGTAATAACGTTTAACTTGCCGTTACTGCCACTAATTTTTAATGCATCCATAAAGCCAAGCCCGCTGGGTAATAAATGCACAATCATATAGGCTGCTACAGCCATGCCGATAAATATGATTATTAACTGCAACTGCTGGGTGTAAGCCACCGCTTTGGCGCCACCACTCACGGTATAAACAATCAATAAGCCACCCATGATGATATTGGTAATATAAATATTCCAACCGAATAAAGAAGAGAGAATAATAGCCGGTGCATAAATACTAATACCCGTTGAAAGACCGCGTGATAGCAGGAATAAAAAGGAAGTAAAGGTTCTGGTTTTAATATCGAAACGATGTTCTAAAAACTCGTAGGCAGTATATACTTTTAACCGGCTGAATAAAGGCACAAAGCTGATGCAAATAATGATCATGGCTAAGGGCAAACCAAAATAATACTGCACAAAGCGCATACCGTCAGTAAATGCCTGACCCGGGGCCGATAAAAAAGTAATGGCACTGGCCTGTGTACCCATTACACTCAACAATACCAAAAACCAGGGCATTGAGCGATTGGAGAGAAAATAACCATCTAAGTTTTTTTCTGTACGGCTCTTGTAAAGCCCATAAGCAATGATGCCTGCCAGGATGAGCGTGAGTACAATCCAATCTATTCGGTTCATGAAAAATATTGTGTAAACCAGGTAAAAAATATAATTTCTGCCACTAACGCAACTATCACCAGCACATACCATTTATTCCAACCCGAAAAAAAAGATATTTTATTGTTTTGTGGCATTTGTTGGTTTGTTTTTCAATACAATTTGCATGATAACAATGGGATTCATCTCCCGGATTTTGTTTTCCTCATAAGCACTTCAAAGCCATTTATGCTTTCAGCATTGCTACAATCGTTTTACAGTTTAATGAATAATTACCACATCTGCTTGGCTTTGATTCAAAACAGAGCTTCATTTTTGCTAAAGTTTAACTAAACCAGCTTGTTAACAATTATTTACTATTCAGCATGCTACTGGCAAACAATCCTAATGCCAACCCAAGCACCATTCCTATTTTCACATTCTTAATCAAAAATCCGAGTGCCACACCTATAATTAATACCGTAAAGAAGCCAATTTTTTTTCTGGGATGCATGGTTATTTTTCGTGTTTGGGTAAAGCAATCAGGTTAGCCAATAATTTATAGGCACCGGGAATACCGGCCGGTAATTGCCGAAACAGTACCAAACTTACATACGCCACATTACCCTTGCCATAAGGTGCAATGAGTAAGCTTCCCGAAGATGGCGCCTCACCCGTATCATGCATACTTAGTGGTGCTTCAAAATGGCTATCGTTGGTTTGTGCCTGATAGGTACTGCGTTCCTGTACCCATCCGTCAAAATCTTTTTCATTAATGGTATTTGGAAAGTTTAACACGCTATGCTTTGGCAACAAAAACTGAACAGGTGAATTTTCTTCGGTTACCCGCGGACTACCATTTACCTGAAATGGATAAGGGCCTGCTTTTACCGGTTTGTTATTGATGAAATTACTTTTAAAATATTGGATGATTAAATTACCTCCATTATAAATATACCGATTGAAAACATCGTTTTTAGTAGTAAGGTATTCATGAATATTGTAGGCACGTATGCCAATTACAACGGCATCAAATTGACGTAGTTTTTCATCGGTAATATCCTGCTCCTGCAATAACTGCACCTGGTAACCCAATTGCTGAATGGCATCGGGTAATTTATCGCCTGCTCCGGCAATATAAGCCACCCGTGTACCCACTACTTTCACCGGTTCGGTTATTACTTTTACGCTATCAGTATAAAAATAATGTATGGTGGGAATGTACTGATAGGCAATCTTCTTCACATTCAAATCATAGGTTTCATTTTTACCCTGAATGGGCAGGGTAACTGAAGGGTGAATAACAGGTGTATTTTGCGCATGAAACACCTGCATCAGGGGAACCGACCATACATAATTTTTTCCTGTTTCAAAATGCAGCACCGTATCTTTTTTATCAATAACGGTATTGCCTTGTTGTAATTGATATTTAACGGGAATACCGGCTGCCGAATAATTGGCTTGTAATTGTACATTTAAAACAGGCAGGCTAACCTGTTTACCTGCCCTTTGCACATTACTTAATACCACATTGGGTTGTATATTCACCATAACCGGTGGTATAACTACAAATGGCTGGTACACTTCTCCCCTTACGGGATCTGAATATTTGTATTGTACGGCTTTCTGAATGGTAAATGCCACATCATCAATGGTAAACGTAAATGCGGCAGTGTAAGCCGGTGGACTTTCGGGGCGGCCAATTAAGGTCTGGTCATTTACCGTAAACATGCCCACATTCTCCATAGGATGCACTAACCAGTAAGGTTGCGAAACCGGCTGCTGTAGGGCCACCGGAAATTTTCGTTCAAACGCAATATTGTCGTTGGCATGCAAGGCTTTGCTTAGCGTTGTATCAAACAACATTTGCTGGTGGCTCATTAAGGTTACCTTTTTCAGTTGTATGGCAGCAGGCAATCGTTTATTCACAAAAAACTGCAACTGCATGTTTTGTCCTTCTACGCCGTATTCGTTACTGCTGGTAGCCTCTGCCATTAATCCGCTACAATTGGCTATCAGGTGTACCACTTCCTTTAATTTTTCCTTTATCCAGGTATTTTTTTCGGGTAATTGCTGAATGGCATGGTACAAATCAACCAATGCAGGTAATGAATTTTCGGGATGTTGAATATTATACTGCTGCAATAATGCATTTACTTTTGGAATAATGGCAGCCCCGCCTTTCATGCGGCTCCAGGTAATATTAATACCATCCATTAAGGTACTATCGGGAGGTGTTCCGCCGGTAGTGGTAAAATATTCGGTAATCCTGCCTTCTCTGCGGGGCCTGCCCTCACCCTGGCTTTTGTGCATACTCCTGGCTTCACCGCCAATTTCGCCATAACTTTCGCCCAATAATGGATTATAACCGCCTATCGCCATTTTTAATTGATCATTTGCGGTGGTATTAATGCTGCCAAAATTGTACGTATTCCATAAAATGCGTTTGGCCTGCCAGGGTTGTACACCATATTTGAATTGTTCGGGAAATTTAGCAGAGTTGGCAGCAGCAATAAAGGCCTCATTGGCCAAAATAGCAGAAGCCCAGTGGTGCCCATGGCCTGCCCGTTTATCGCGCGGAAAGCGGGTAATAATAACATCGGGCTGGTATTGACGTATTACCCAAACAATATCGGCCAATACTTTGTCTTTATCCCAAATATGCAATGCCTCATCAGCGCTTTTGCTAAATCCAAATTCAAATGCCCGGCTAAAATACTGTCCACTGCCATCAATGCTGCGTGCCGCTAATAATTCTTCTGTTCTAATCAGGCCCAATTCAAACCCTTGCTCATCGCCAATTAAATTTTGGCCACCATCGCCCCTGGTTAAACTGAGGTAAGCCGTTTTATACAATGCCCCCTTTGCCAGATAGGGCAACAGGGTATTGTTTTCATCATCAGGATGCGCAGCTACATATAATACACTACCCAGCACATTTAATTTTTTCATTTGCAGATAAATATCTGCGCTGTTGACGATGGGTGGATTTTGTGCCTGTAGCAGGCTGCTGAAGCAAATGCCGAATGAAGAAAAAAACAGGTAGATAAATGTACGCATAAGAAATGTTGCTAAATAATTTTATCAATAGGTTAAATGCCTGCTATGTTCACCCTTTTTTTCAAAAAAACAGAAAGGTGGGTACGAAGATAATTGAACCATTTAAAAATTAGGTAAGAAGGTGATGAATGGCTGCCAAACCGCTACCCATCACTTTTACCGATTATTGGTTCAACCATCGTTTAAAAACAGCATGGGCTGCCCGTAAACCGCTTTCTACCATACCATCCATATAACCACCATACTGTTGCGCTGTTTCGGTACCCGCCCACCAAAGTATATTACCCATATATGCTTTGGCATAAACTATATTTCTATTGTTTTGATGCGGTGCCAACATTAACTGTACCTCATGTCAACCAATATTTTCATTCCACCAAACCGCTTCTGTATATTCCAGAAAATGTGCAGCAGGTGCACCAAAATACCGAAACAATTGTGCAATCACCCCGGCTTTTCTTTCTTCAAAAAAATAGTTCCGCATATCAGGAAACAAAAACCCTTTTAATGCAAAAAGTTGTTCGGATGCATCGGTATGATCATAGATTTCGATGGCGGGCCTTTATCGCTAAACAAGGTACTGGTGGGTTGGTTAGCTTTCCAAAAAGGGGCTGCATATTCCACCACAAACTTAATAGAACCGGCCATCCGGGTTTGGGTATAATGCACATTACTTGTAATAATGCCTGGGGTAATGCAGGTTCAAATACCAGATGATGGGCAGCTAATTGCGGAGGAATTGCCAGAATGGTTACATCGGTTTGATAAGTGGCACTATGGGTAGCCGTTAGTTTTAAATAAACACCCTTATCTGCTATTCGTTGAATAGCTGTGTTTGGATGAGTGTACTGCTGCCGCCGGCAATTCGATAATAGGGTTCAGCTTGTTGAGGTATGGGATAATAAACCCTTTTCGCCCTGTGCTTCTATCCATGCATGGCCACCCTGCCATTGCTAAAACGTTGTATGTTAAATGCCTGCATCAATTGTTGCAAATAACTGTGTTGGGGGCCAAACCGGGTGGCGCCCATTTCCATAGGTGTTCCTTTTGCACCTCTATGTGTTTGTATGCAGCCACCTACTGCCGCTTTTGCTTCTATTACCAGCACTTCAGCCCCTAATTGTTGTAATTGCCGGGCAGCTACTAATCCGCTTAAACCACCGCCAATAATGGCTATTTTTTTCAGGCTTTACTTTTCTGTCATTAAATTGCTTTCATCCACAGCCCTACTATACATGCCTGTATATCCATGCATTCGCTTTTATTATACTACCAATTTTTACTGTTATACTACCCATACTACCAATGATGTATGCCATGAAAAAATGTGGATAAACAAATAACCCCGCATTTCGTTATAAAAATATTTTGGTACATAATTAACATATTAATTTTTTATCAAAATAATTATTTATTAACCCACATGTAAGGTATACGACAATCCATTAAGCCTAACAGAAAAAATGATTGTGCCAGGCACTAAAAAAAATTGTAGCTTCGGCCTGTAATCAATACATGCACATTTTTAAATATTTCAAACTATTCAACCAATGAATGCACCGATTAAGACTGCGTTGCTTTCTTTTGGCATGAGCGGCAAAATATTTCATGCCCCTTTTATTGATGCGCATCCCGGTTATATGTTAGCAGGTGCCTGGGAAAGAAGTAAAAAGCAAATTCAACAAATTTATCCCTACACCAAAAGTTATCCTACATTAGAAGAACTGCTGGCAGATGATATTGACTTAGTGATTGTGAATACACCCAATGATACGCACTATGCATATACCCGGCAGGCTTTATTGGCCGGAAAAAATGTACTATTGGAAAAACCCATTACGGTAACTACTGAAGAAGCCAAAGCCCTGAAGGCACTGGCTTTGGAACAACATAAAATAATTTGTCCGTACCAAAACAGAAGATATAACAGTGATTATTTAACCACCAAACGTGTTATTGAATCAGGGGTATTGGGTAAAATTGTAGAAGCAGAATTGCGGTTTGACCGTTTTGCACCGCACTTAAGTTCAAAAGCACACAAAGAAACCGGTAAACCCGGTACCGGTGTGTTGTACGATTTGGGATCACATTTAATTGATCAGGCCTTACAATTATTTGGCAAACCCGAAGCATTGTTTGCTGATATTGCTGTTACCCGCACCGGGTCGGCAATTGATGATTATTTTGAACTGTTGTTGTATTATCCGCATTGCAGGGTACGTTTAAAAAGTGGCTATTTTGTTCGGGAGCCTTTGCCCGGTTATATTGTATTTGGCACTGCCGGAAGCTTTCTAAAATCGAAAGCCGATGTGCAGGAAAATCATTTAATAGAAGGGTTGAAACCTACTATGCCCAATTGGGGAATTGAACCCGTCAACGAACAGGGCTTATTGCATACCGTAATAGATGGCAAAATAGTTCGGGAACATGTACCCACAGAGAAAGGCGATTATATGGGCTATTTTGAAGCTTTGTATCAGGCATTGGTACATCAGCAACCCCTGCCCGTTATCATTGATGAAAGTACTGCCGTAATTGACATCATTGAAAACGCATTTGAAAGCAACCGGAAAGGCTGC
>JAKAKY010000004.1 GCA_021824365.1 Bacteroidota bacterium
ACCAGTAGGTCCTGCCCTTGGTTCCAAGGGAGTTAACATTATGGAGTTCTGTAAACAATTCAACGCAAGAACCCAGGATAAAATGGGTAAAGTAGTACCTGTTTTAATTACAGTTTACTCCGACAAATCATTCGACTTTGTTATTAAAACTGCACCGGCTGCCGTTCAATTAATGGAAGCAGCAAAAATTCAAAAAGGTAGCAAAGAGCCCAATCGTGCAAAGGTTGGAAAAGTAACATGGCAGCAAATTGAAGGTATTGCAAAAGATAAAATGCCTGATATGAACTGTTTTACTTTAGAAAGCGCTATGAAAATGGTTGCAGGTACTGCACGTAGTTTAGGATTGAACATTGAGGGAGATGCTCCCTGGAAAAACTAATTATTCACCTTAAATAACTTTATAAAATGTCACTGACTAAAAAAAGAAAAGTAGCAGAAAGTAAGGTGGATAAAAACAAAGTTTATTCCCTTAAAGAAGCAGCTGCATTAGTAAAAGAAATTAATTGTACAAAATTCGATAGTTCTGTTGATGTACATATTCGTTTAGGAGTAGATCCTAAAAAAGCTGATCAGCAGGTACGTGGTACCGTAAGTTTACCCCATGGTACAGGTAAAACCAAACGCGTTTTGGTATTGTGTACACCAGATAAAGAAGACGCTGCAAAGCAGGCAGGAGCAGATTATGTTGGCTTGGACGAGTTTATTCAAAAAATTGAATCCGGATGGGTAGATGTAGATGTAATTATTGCTACCCCCTCTGTAATGCCCAAAATTGGTAAATTAGGTAAAGTATTAGGTCCTCGTAACTTAATGCCTAACCCCAAAACCGGTACCGTTACCAATGATGTAGCCGCAGCTGTAAATGAAGTAAAAGGTGGTAAAATTGCATTTAAAGTTGATAAAGCTGGTATTGTGCATGCTTCCATTGGCAGGGTTTCTTTCGATGCCAATAAAATTGCAGAAAATACAACTGAATTAATTAATGCCATTTTAAAATTAAAACCCTCTACTGCAAAGGGAATTTATTTAAAAGGCGTTAATATGGCCAGTACTATGAGCCCCGGAATTACCTTAGATGCAAAATCATTAGCCAACTAAGTCCCGGTGATTCGGAATTCCGAAAATGACACGGGTATTTAAAAAATTAGTTATGACCAAAGAACAAAAAAATGAAGTGATTGAATTTTTAAAAGAAAAATTCTCACAATACAATAACTTTTATATTACTGATACTGAATCATTGACAGTTGAGCAGGTTGGTAAATTACGGAAAGCTTGTTTCGATAAGAATGTGGAGCTGAAAGTAGCTAAAAATACATTGATTAAAAAAGCATTGGAGGCCATAGATGCCGAAAAGTATACAGGTGTATATGAATCTTTGCACAATGTAACAGCATTACTTTTTTCTGAAAATCCGAAAGATCCTGCTTTAATTATTTCTTCATTCAGAAAAGCGGGCAATAATGAGAAACCTCAGTTGAAAGCCGCTTTTATTAATGGTGATATTTATAGTGGAGATGCTAATCTTGCTACATTAACAAAAATCAAAACAAAAGATGAATTAATAGGCGAAGTAATTGGTTTATTACAATCACCTGCTAAACGTGTATTAGCTGCTTTATTGCACCACCACGAAAAACAGGCAGAAGCAACTACTGCAGCTGAATAATTCATTGAAATTTTTTATAACCAACACCTCTGAGGTAAAAATGGGGTATTTTTCCATAACCTTCCGCCGGAGCAAAAGCAATGAAGGCGGTTTTTAAAACTTAAATATTATGGCAGACGTAAAAGCATTAGCCGAAACCCTTGTAGGTTTAACCGTTAAAGAAGTACAAGAATTAGCAGACGTATTAAAAGCAGAATATGGTATTGAACCCGCCGCTGCTGCAGCTGTAGTAGTTGCAAGTGGTGATGGTGGTGGTGTCGCTGCTGCTGCTGAACAAACTTCTTTTGATGTAATTCTGAAAAGCGGTGGAGCCAGTAAATTAAATGTGGTTAAAATTGTTAAAGAATTAACCGGCTTAGGTTTGAAAGAAGCAAAAGACTTGGTTGATGGAGCGCCAAAACCAGTAAAAGAAGGTGTTTCTAAAGCTGAAGCTGAAGAATTAGCCAATAAACTGAAAGATGCCGGTGCTGAAGTTGAAATAAAATAAATTGACCGAAAATCATTCCTTCATTACCTCCGAAGTACTTTCGGAGGTAATTTTTTTGAAACAATTCTCGAATTTGGCACAGCATTAACTCGATATAAATTATCCTGATTGCTATACTGAAAGCAAAATCAAGTCAATATGGAAATAAATTTTGTTTTTTCTTTCGCCTCCTTTCCGTACTTTTGCCATCCTTATTTTAAGGCATTTAGATTCCGGTGAATGGGAATGGCCATTAAATCCCTTTCATCTTTGTATAACAGAGCGCCGGGAACTTATCGTTTCCCTATTTATTAGCTAAAACCGGTTTTACAAAATATTATGTCAACAACAACACTGAACAAAAGGATCAACTTTGGCAAAACAAAAAACTTAGCTGAAGCACCTGATTTATTAGACATTCAACTTGAATCATTCCGTGAATTTTTTCAGTTAGAAACTACACCCGATAAAAGGAATGTAGAAGGTTTATTTCGTGTATTTAAGGAAAATTTTCCTATTACAGATACACGTAATATTTTCGTACTGGAATTTTTAGATTATTTTATCGATCCGCCACGCTATTCAATTGAAGAATGTATGGAACGCGGTTTAACTTATGCCGTTCCATTAAAAGCAAAACTTCGCTTAAGTTGTAATGACGAAGAACATGTGGATTTCCAAACCATTGTTCAGGATGTGTTTTTAGGCAATATTCCTTACATGACACCTCGTGGCACATTTGTAGTAAATGGTGCAGAACGCGTTGTTGTATCTCAATTACACCGCTCTCCGGGTGTTTTCTTTGGCCAGTCAGTTCACCCGAACGGCACAAAAATTTATTCTGCACGTGTTATTCCTTTTAAAGGTGCATGGATGGAATTTGCTACCGATATCAATAACGTAATGTATGCGTATATTGATCGCAAGAAAAAATTCCCCGTAACCACACTCTTGCGTTCAATTGGTTACGAAACAGATAAAGATATTCTTGAATTATTTGGCATGGCCGATGAGGTAAAAACCGATAAAAAAGAGTTATCTAAATTCATCGGGAAAAAATTAGCAGCCCGTGTATTAAGAACCTGGGTGGAGGACTTTGTGGATGAAGATTCCGGTGAAGTAGTATCCATTGAGCGTAATGAAATTGTAATGGAACGGGATACTATTTTAGATGAAGATGCTATTGATACCATTATTGAATTAGGTGTGAAAAGCGTTTTCATTCAAAAAGAAGATGTTGGCGGTGATTATGCCATCATTTACAATACTTTAAATAAAGATACTTCCAATAGCGAATTAGAAGCCGTTCAGCACATTTATCGCCAATTGCGTGGTGCCGATGCTCCTGATAATGAAACAGCAAGAGGCATTATTGATAAATTATTTTTCTCTGATAAACGTTACGATTTAGGTGAGGTTGGCCGTTACAAAATTAATCGCAAACTAAACCTTGATTTATCCATCGAGAAAAAAGTATTAACCCGGTTAGATATTATTGAAATAATCAAATATTTAGTTCGTTTAACCAACGGCAAGGCTGAAGTAGATGATATTGACCATTTAAGCAATCGTAGGGTTAGAACAGTAGGTGAGCAATTGTATGCCCAATTTGGTGTAGGTTTAGCCCGTATGGCTCGTACCATTCGTGAAAGAATGAACGTACGTGATAATGAAGTATTTACACCGGTTGATTTAATAAATGCACGTACTTTATCTTCTGTTATTAATTCCTTTTTTGGAACATCACAATTATCTCAATTCTTAGACCAAACCAACCCCTTATCAGAAATAACCCACAAACGCAGAATTTCAGCTTTAGGGCCCGGTGGTTTAAGCAGAGAAAGAGCAGGTTTTGAGGTGCGTGACGTACACTACTCACACTACGGTCGTTTATGTACTATTGAAACGCCTGAAGGTCCGAATATTGGATTGATTTCTACCCTTTGTGTTCATGCCACTATTAATGATATGGGCTTTATAGAAACCCCATACCGTAAAGTAGAAAATGGAAAAGTTAATTTGAAAGAGCTAACTTATTTAAGTGCTGAGGAAGAAGATAGTGCTAAAATTGCACAAAGTAATACCCCACTTACACCTAATGGCGAATTTAAGGTAGACCAGGTTATTTCCCGTGAAACCGGCGACTTTCCCATTTTAGATAAAGAAGAAGTAGAATATATGGATGTGGCGCCTAACCAAATTGTAGGATTAAGTGCTTCATTAATTCCTTTCTTAGAACATGATGATGCTAACCGTGCATTGATGGGTTCTAACATGCAACGTCAGGCTGTACCTTTAATTAGATTGGAATCTCCTATTGTAGGTACCGGTTTAGAAGGTAAAGCAGCTCGTGATGCAAGAATTCAAATTCATGCCGAAGGCGATGGTGTAATTGAGTTTGTAGATGCAAATGAAATTCATGTGCGTTACGAAAGAAGTGAAACGGAAAGACTTATTTCTTTCGATAATGATTTGCGTGTGTATAAATTAACCAAATTTATTAAAACCAATCAGGCCACTTCTATTAACCTTCGGCCTGCTGTCAGAAAAGGTCAAATCATTAAAAGAGGTGATTTCTTAACCGAAGGCTATGCCACTCAAAATGGTGAATTGGCTTTAGGAAGAAACCTGCAAGTGGCATTCATGCCATGGAAAGGATATAATTTTGAAGATGCCATCGTAATTAATGAAAAAGTAGTTCGCGAAGATTTATTTACCTCTATACATATTGATGAATATGAATTAGAAGTACGTGATACTAAATTGGGTGAGGAAGAATTAACACCCGATATACCAAATGTATCAGAAGAAGCAACAAAAGATTTGGATGAAAATGGTATTATCAGAATTGGTGCATATATTAAAGAAGGTGATATATTAATTGGAAAAATTACACCTAAAGGTGAATCAGATCCTACACCGGAAGAAAAATTATTAAGAGCTATTTTTGGTGATAAAGCCGGTGATGCAAAAGATGCTTCTTTAAAAGCTCCAAACGGAACCGAAGGCGTTGTAATTGATAAAAAATTATTTCAACGTGCCAAGAAAGATAAAAATAGCAAGCAAAAAGAAAAATCACAATTAGAAAAGGTTGAAAAAATACACCAGCAAAATGTAGAGGTTTTAAAAGAACAATTGCACAGTAAGTTGCAAGTGTTATTAAAAGATAAAACATCCGCAGGTGTTACTAATACTTTTGGTGAGGTTCTAATTGGCAAAGGTGCAAAATTCAATGCTAAAAATATTGCTGCTATCGAGTATCAAAGTGTTAATCCGTTAGGATGGACAGGTGAAGCAGAAACTGATCATTATATTAATACTATGTTGCATAATTATAGTATTAAATATAATGAAGAGACAGGAAGATATAAGAGAGAAAAATTTAATATCTCAATTGGTGATGAATTACCTGCCGGCGTTTTAAAATTAGCAAAAGTATATTTAGCGGTTAAACGTAAACTGAAAGTAGGTGATAAAATGGCCGGACGCCACGGAAATAAAGGTATTGTAGCAAAAATTGTACGTGCTGAGGACATGCCATTTATGGAAGATGGTACACCGGTTGATATTGTTCTAAACCCATTAGGGGTACCTTCACGTATGAATCTGGGGCAGATTTATGAAACCATTTTAGGCTGGGCTGGTAAAAAATTAGGAGTTAAGTTTGCTACTCCAATTTTTGATGGCGCCAGTACAACAGAAATTGAAAAATACTGTGAAGAAGCCAACATCCCATTAAACGGTCACACTTATTTATATGATGGTGAAACCGGTGAGCGTTTTGATCAGAAAGCTACAGTGGGCGTTATTTATATGATTAAACTTCACCACATGGTTGATGATAAAATGCATGCTCGTTCAATTGGGCCATATAGCTTAATTACACAACAGCCATTGGGCGGTAAGGCACAATTCGGTGGTCAGCGTTTTGGTGAAATGGAAGTGTGGGCTTTAGAAGCATATGGGGCAGCTAATATATTACAGGAATTATTAACATTAAAATCTGATGATATTATTGGTCGTGCTAAAACTTATGAAGCTATTGTAAAAGGTGAAAACATCCCTAAAGCTGGTGTGCCCGAATCATTCAATGTATTGGTTCATGAATTAAGAGGTTTAGGTCTCGATTTAAAATTTGAGTAATCTGCCTGAATATTTTGCCATACAAAGCCGTTTGAATTATTATCAAACGGCTTTTTTTATCTTTTGTTTATACGTTGGAATGGCTTAACAAAAATCAAATTCTGTTGCTTCATGAATTTTTAAGTAAAGCATTCGTTTTAAAACAGTTAACTTGTACTTAAAATATTCTTTTATGCGTTTATTGCTTGCCATTTGTTGTTCATTTTTTTCAATTTTAGGCATCAGCCAGCCCCATGAATATTATATGCTGGTAGGTAGTTATACCAATCATATTGAAGTATATAAATTTAATACCAATACCGGTGCTGCCAATTTGGTGAGTACCTTCACAGGCACTTCAAATCCTTCTTACCTTACTGTAACCAATAATGGAAAATTTGTTTATGCCGTTAATGAAAATCACAAAGAAGTACCCGGTGGTGTAAGTGCTTTCTCTTTCAACAAAAAAAATGGAACACTGCAATTATTGAATACTACACCAGGCGGAGGTGATGATCCTTGTTATATTGATGTAGATGCTACCCATACCTGGGCTGCTGTAGCTAATTATAGTAGTGGCAGTTTATCTATGTTAAAAATTAATTCCGATGGTTCATTACTACCACTGGCGCAAAATATTGAACACCATGGATATAGTGTTAATGTTACCCGGCAAGAGCAGGCACATGTGCATTGTACCATTTTTTCGCCAGATAATAAATACTTATTTGTAGATGATTTAGGAACTGATAAAGTGTATCAATATCATTTTAATCCTGCCAATGAAACTGCTCCTTTATCTGAAACAGATACTGCTTTATTTGATGTACCTGATGGGTATGGTCCACGGCATTTAACCTTTAGCCCCAGCAGAAAGTTTGCTTACTTAATTACTGAATTAGCAGGTAAAGTAATCTGTTTTGAATATGATAGTACAAAAGGAAGATTGCATGCCATACAAACCATTGCATCGTGTACGGTTGGTGACCCCAATGAACGCGGAAGTGCTGATATTCATATCACTCCCGATGGAAAATATTTATATACCTCAAACAGGGGTAAGGCAAACGATATTACCATATACCGAATTGCTGCAAATGGTACTTTAACAGAATTAGGCCATCAATCAACATTAGGTATTCATCCCCGCAATTTTACCATTGATCCAACAGGAAAATTTTTATTGGTAGCCAATAGAGATACCAATAATATTGTGGTATTTACTATTTATAAAAGTACCGGTATGTTAGTGCCTACAGGTGTTCAAATTAAAACTGAAAAACCGGTTTGTTTAAAATTATTTCCTGTTCAATAAGAACTCTTTTAATGCCTCAAAGTTAGCAGGCATATTGATACTTATTTTTTCTTTTGTAAAAAGCCCTCTAATTGCCTCCGGGATGGGTATTTGTAAGCCTGTTGTTTTTTCAACTACCTCAGGAAATTTTACCGGATGTGCAGTGGCAGCTATATAGCCATCATGATCGGGGAATTGCATTAAATATTGGGATAATGCTGCGAATGCAACCGCCCCATGTGGATCAAGTAAATAGTTATATTCTTGATAAACGGTTTGAATGGTTTGAATAGTGGTTGCATCATCAATACTATAACTGCTTATTTTATTTTTTAATGCCTGAAATGAGTGATCAAATATTTCCAAAATTCTGATGAAATTACCTGGGTTGCCTACATCCATTGCATTTGAATAAGTTGGAACCGAATGTTGCGCCTGATAAATACCGGTATGTAAATAGTTGGTTACCGCTTTATTGGCATTACAAGATGCAATAAAATGCTGCACCGGTAGTCCGGATTGGTGTGCTAATATTGCTGCACAAATATTGCCGAAATTGCCACTTGGCACAGCTATAACGGGTGAGGTTTGCTGTTGCCATTGTTGGTATGCAAAAAAATAATATAGTTGTTGTGGCAGCCATCTGGCTACATTAATAGAATTAGCCGAAGTGAGCGTTAATGTATCTTTCAAGTCTTTATCTATAAATGCTTCTTTTACCATTGCCTGGCAATCATCAAAATTACCTTCAATTTCAAGTGCTGTAATATTGCTACCCAAAGTGGTTAGTTGTAATTCCTGTACTTTGCTTACTTTATTTTTTGGGAATAAAATAATTACTTCAACACCATCTACACCTAAAAAACCATTGGCAACTGCACCACCTGTATCGCCGGAAGTAGCTACGAGCACTGTTACAGGCTTATTATTAAGTCGGTTAAAATAAGCTAAACTCCTGCTCATAAATCTTGCACCTACATCTTTAAAAGCTAATGTGGGCCCATGAAATAATTCTAATGCAGCAATAGAAGGAGTGATGGAAACCAATGGGAATGGAAAATTTACCGTTTCATCTACCATTTTTTCAAGCACAGATAATGGCATTGCATTACCTACATAAGGTTGCATTACTGTAACTCCGATTTCTGTTTTATGGTATTGTTTAATATTATCTATGAAATCTTTAGGTAGGGAAGGAATAGTTTCCGGAAAATACAATCCTTTATCCGGTGCTTGTCCCTGTATGGTAGCAACTGAAAAATCTACAAAAGGTGCCTGATGGTTTAAGCTAAAATATTTCATGTTTATCAAATAATAGACGGATGTTGATATAATGTTTAAAGTGAAACGAGCAATCGATATGATTTTATACAAAATAATATATATTCATTACCTTGCTAATTGATAATTTTTACACCTTGCTGATTAATAGTGGTTACATGCGTATAGTAATCTAAGCCAATGGTATTGTACATTTCTTTCATAATATTTTCAACTGATAGAGCAATATCTAATGTTTTACTCAGCATAAAAATGGAGGGGCCCGAACCTGAAATACCGCCTCCTAATGCACCTGCTTCTTTACATTTGTGCTTTATTTCATAGAAGCCTGGAATTAAAATGCTTCTGACCGGTTCAATAATAACATCTTCTAAGCTTCTTCCAATTAAATCATAATTGTGTTGAATAAAGCCTGCTACTAAGCCTGCAATGTTACCCCATTGTTTAATAGCATCTTTCAGTAAAACGTTTTGTTTTAAAATTTGACGCGCATCTGCAGTTCGTACCTCAATTTGCGGGTGAACAACTGTTACATATAAATCCGGCGCAGCTATTGGAATAATATCTAACGGAAAAATAGAACGGATGAGGGTAACACCACCATAAATAACAGGTGCAATATTGTCTGCATGTTTTACCCCACTGGCTACTTTTTCTCCAAACATGGCAAACCGAACCAGGTCTGATTGAGTGAAATGATTGTTCACTAAATAATTGGCTGCTACCACTACACCGGCTGCACTGGCAGCACTGGAGCCAATACCGCTGCCCGGTTTTATTTGTTTGTTGCTATGAAGGGTAAAGCCTTTTATTTCAGGTAACGCTTCTAAAAAAGCCAACAGTGCAGCACCGGAAACATTTTCTTCTGCTTTAAGTGGTAGGTTGAAATCATCTTCATTGATAATGGTTACACCCTTTGTATCGCTAATGGTTAATGTATAAATATCTTCCGGCGTATGGATTGCAAAGCCTAATATGTCAAAACCACAAACAATATTAGCAACAGTAGCCGGACTACTAACGGTAACGCTTTGTTGTTTTATTTGTACCATTTATTTTTTTATTTAAATGAGTTTATTGTTCTAACCCAAAATATTTTTTTTGCATCCATTAATTTATTGCGCTACGCGAATAATATCGGCAAAAACACCTGAAGCAGTTACATCAGCACCGGCACCGGCACCCTTAATTACTAAAGGCTGTTCCGGATATCGCTGAGTATAAAACAACACAATATTATCTTTTCCATATAGATGATAGAAATCAGAATCGGCAGGTATATGCTTTAATCCTACTTCAGCTTTACCATCCACATATTCAGCAACAAATTTTAATTTACTGTTGTTAACATTGGCTTTTAAATATAATTCTTTAAAATGCGCTTCATGCTTTTCCAATTCGGAATAAAAATTTTCAACCGTCCCTTCCATACAAGCAGGTGGTAGAAAAGAGTGATTGGTTACATCTTCCATTTCTAAACCAGTTCCTGCTTCTCTTGCCAATATCATTATTTTGCGCATTACATCGGTACCGCCTAAATCTAATCTGGGATCGGGTTCGGTGTATCCCTCTGCCTGTGCCCGTTTTACAACAGTTGCAAATGTTTCTGTTGCATTATAATTATTGAAAACATAATTCAAAGTGCCGGATAATACTGCCTGAATTTTATGAACACTATCGCCACTTCTGATTAAATCATTTAAAGTGCCAATAACGGGTAAGCCTGCACCTACGTTGGTTTCAAAAAAGTAAGGAACATTAAACTCCTTCGCTAATTGTTTTAGTTTTGTATAGTTTTTGTAAGCGGATGAAGCGGCAATTTTATTGCATGCTACAATTGCAATAGAATGGGCTAATAGTTCAGCATAGGTTTCTGCTACCTGTTGGTTGGCCGTTACATCTACTACCACACTATTTCGTAAATTTTTGGATATAATTGTTTCAATAAATGCACTTAATTTCATAGATGGCGCTTCCTTTAACAATTGTTGCCATTTGCCAAGTTCAATTCCATCATCATTAAAAAGCATGTGCCGGCTATTGCCTATACCGGTAATTCTTATTTGTAAATTCAGGTGTTGTAATAAATATTCTTGTTGTTGTTTTATCTGATCTAATAATTTACTTCCTACATTTCCTGAACCAATAATAAACAGATTGAGTTGTTTGTAACTCGATTCAAAAAAGGCCTCATGCAAAACGTTCACTGCTTTTTTTACATCTTTGAATGCAACAACAGCAGATATATTTCTTTCTGATGAACCCTGTGCAATGGCCCTGATATTTATACCATTTCTGCCTAAGGCTGCAAACATTTTTCCTGCAATGCCCGGATGGCTTTTCATTTTATCGCCTACCAATGCAACAATGGATAATTCATGTTCAACTTTTAAAGGATCTACTTTTCCTGATGCAATTTCATGAACAAAATGATTATCTACAACAGTTTTAGCAATATTTGCATCTGCTGTATTTACGGCAACACAAATAGAATGTTCTGATGAACTTTGTGTAATAAGTATTACATTAATTCCTGAGGAGGATAATGTTTCAAATAATCGTTTTGAAAAGCCAGGAATCCCCACCATTCCGCTTCCTTCTAAACTTAGCAGGCTAATTGTATTAATACTGGATATTCCTGTAATAATTTCTGATTTTTGAGCAGAAATATTTTCAATAGCGGTACCTGCTTGCTGTGGTTGAAACGTATTTTTAATCCAAATGGGTATCAGTTGTTGCATAGCAGGCTGAATAGTAGGGGGGTAAATTACTTTTGCGCCAAAATGGGATAGTTCCATTGCTTCTCTGTAAGAAGTAGAAGAAATGGTTTTAGCATTTGAAACCCACCTGGGATCGGCAGTCATCATTCCGGTTACATCTGTCCAAATTTCCAATGCTTCCGCCTGAATGGCAGCTGCGAAAATGGCTGCAGTGTAATCAGAACCGCCGCGGCCTAATGTAGTTGTTAAACCTTCTGCATTGGCAGCAATAAATCCCGGTACAACCAACTTTTTAGATTCAGATTGTGCAATATAATTTTGAATATTTTTATAGGTGACAGGAAAATTAACTTGTGCATAACCAAATTGGTTATTGGTAATAATTAATTTTCTACTATCTAACCATTCATTGGTAATATTGATTGTATTTAAATAATGAGATATGATGGTAGAGGAAAGCAATTCTCCATAGCTCACAATTCTATCCAATGTTCTTGAAGAGAGTTCGCCCAAACGGAAAACACCCTCACATATATCTTCTAATTCGTTAAATTTTTGTTTTACGCTGCTTAAGCAACTGCTCTGGCTGGTAACGGGTAATAAGTTTTTAACCGTTTCTAAATGCCTGGTTTCTATATTCGCTAACAATTGTTTGTAGTTATCATCGCCTTTTGAAGCAGTAGTTCCGGTTTGTATTAAAGCATCTGTAACACCACCCAATGCCGAAACAACTATAACACATTTATCGTATTGTTTGCCTGCTGCTATTTCGGCTACCTTTTTTATATTTTCTGCATTTGCAACAGAAGAACCGCCAAATTTTAAAATCCTCATAAATTTATATTATTTTATATAATAATTATTTTTAAAAACAAATACTTTAATTTGTCAGTAAGTACTAAATTTGTTACAATAAAATCTTTTTGAAGAAAACAGCGAAATTGCCCGGTGTATAGTATACAATAATTTTACCCTTTACAGGGTAATGGTTGTGGTAGCAAATATGTTCAGAATGGAGTTAAGCATTGCTAAATAAGAATCAGATTTAATTGCTGTTTTTTTACTGATTATGCTGCTAAGATAAATGAAATCTAATGATACTTCCAAAATATTTATTAATTTTCAACCCCAAAACGATAGCTTGTCACTTTTTTAATCTAAAACTTTTATAACATCATGTCAGCGTCAGCTAATTTATCCATATTCCAAAGTCAGGTGGCAATTAAGTTTCAATTATACAATAGTTTATTTACTTCCTTACCTTTTCACCGAATTGAGAAAACCGGAATTTTAGTTTCATTGCTTTTATTGAATTGCGAAGAAGGCTATAAAAAAAAGCAGGGCCCTTTAGAAATTATTCAGGAATTTTTCAATAAGCAAACCAATATTCATTCTGAACAGGAAAAAATTGATTTGCTTTTTAGGTTTGTGCAATATATTGAGAGGCAGGTAGTATTGTTTGATGCCCTGGAAGATGCCGCTTTTAAGGAAGTAAATGATATGCAGGGTAAAGGAACGGTTAAGCAACTGCTTTTAGAGGCAGAGCAAAAGCAGATGATGGATACGTTAAAAAAGCGTATCAACGATTTTAGTATTCAATTAGTACTTACGGCACATCCTACGCAATTTTATCGGGGTGCAGTATTGGGTATTATTCATGATCTTTCTTCAGCCATTAATACCAATAACGAAAAACAGATATACACTTATTTGCAACAGTTGGGTAGAACACCTTTTTTTCAACAGCAAAAACCAACACCTTACGATGAGGCCGTAAGCTTAATCTGGTATTTGGAAAATGTATTTTATCATGCTGCCGGCCGGATCATTACTTATCTAAAAGAAAATGCTCCCGATTTATTGAGTAATCATCATGCAATAATCAGAATGGGTTTTTGGCCGGGTGGTGATAGAGACGGAAATCCCTTTGTTACCCGTAATATTAGTATACAAGTGGCTAATAGCCTGCGCGAAAGTATTATTCGATCCTATTATAGTGAAGTGCGAAGGTTAAAGCGGCGTTTAACTTTTAAAGGGGTAGATATTGCTTTAAATAATCTGGAGAAAAGATTGTATGATAATTTATTTGTTCCGGAACATGCATTTGATTTAACCAAAAACGAAATATTGGATGCACTCCAAAAAATAAGGCATCAGCTAATATATGAGCACAATTATTTGTTTGTAAATCTGGTAGAATCTTTTATCAATAAGGTAGAATTATTCGGATTGCATTTTGCCACTTTAGATATTAGGCAGGATAGCAGTATTCATGTTAAAATATATACCAGTATTCTGAATGATACTGAAGTGTTAGCTAAAAATTATGCTGAAGCTACTGAAGCAGAGCAATTAGATATGCTGGCTAATATAGTTACTAATATTGATTCAGCTGTGTTGAAAGATCCTGTGCAAAAGGATACATTAGATATTATTGCCGCTGTAAATGATATTCAGCGTTTAAATGGGGAGGCCGGCTGTAACAGATATATTATTAGTCATTGTTTCAGTGCTGTTAATGTGATGGAAGTGTTTGGCATGTTTTTAATGATGGGGTGGAAGAAGCACCATTTAGCTATTGATATTGTTCCCTTATTTGAAACCATTGACGATTTAAACAATGCTGCAAATATAATGGAAACATTGTATCAGCATCGTGTTTATAAAAACCATCTTCAACAAAGAAATAACAAGCAAATCATTATGCTTGGTTTTTCAGATGGCACGAAAGATGGTGGTTATTTAATGGCCAACTGGAGTATTTATAAAACGAAGGAGGCGTTAACGGCTATTTCTAAACAATATGGCATTAACGTAGTATTCTTTGACGGACGCGGTGGCCCACCTGCAAGAGGCGGCGGTAAAACCCATCAATTCTACGCATCAATGGGTAGCAATATTTCAAATAAAGAAATACAGTTAACCATTCAGGGACAAACGGTAAGTTCCAATTTTGGAACAATTGATTCTGCACAATATAATATTGAGCAGTTAATACATGCCGGAATGTCGAATGAAATTTTTTCTGATAATAAAATTACCTTTCAAAATAAGGAGGAACAATTAATGGAAGAAATAGCCGAAACCAGTTATCAGGCTTATTTACAATTAAAAAACCATCCTTATTTTATAGATTACCTGATACATGTTAGCCCACTTAAATTATATTCTGAAACCAACATAGGAAGTAGGCCTACTAAAAGAGGTGGCTCCAGTAAATTAACTTTAAATGATTTACGTGCTATACCGTTTGTAGGTTCATGGAGTCAGATAAAAATTAATGTTACGGGTTATTATGGTGTAGGAACAGCATTGCAAGCGGCAGAACAAAATGGGAAATGGAACGAAATCAAAGCATTATATCAACATTCCTTATTTTTTAAAACACTGATTGATAATTGTGAAATGGCCATGCAGAAATGTTTTTTCCCATTAACTGCATTTTTAGCAAATGACTCTCGATATGGCGAAATTTGGAACATGTTGTATACTGAATATGAATTAACTAAAAAATATGTATTGCTTTTAAATAATAAATCTACTTTAATGGCCAATTATCCGGTAGATCAAATGTCTATTCAAATGCGCGAACGCATTGTTTTACCATTAATAACAATTCAGCAATATGCCATTACAAAAATTCGGGAACTGGAAACTTATTCATTACAAGAGTCATTAAAAAATACGTACGAAAAATTGGCTATGCGTTGTTCATTTGGTATTATTAATGCCGGTCGAAATTCAGCTTAAAATAAAAAAGTTGATTAAACCAAACTTATCAATTTTAAGAAAATAAATAATATAAAAACTTAATTCTCTATTTAAGTATAAAAGGAAAGGGGCAAAATGCCCCTTATCCATTGTTTATACCACCCCCTTATTAATGTATATTACTCTTGAAAATGATATGCTGAAACCCCATGTTCAAATTTATCAAGTCCATCACCATATTCAGCTTCCGGTTCAACACGGAGTTTCCAGGGATATGGCAATTTATTTACGACCCACATCAATATTAATGCAATTAAAAAGGTCGATAAAGTAATCACTGCACTACCTATAAATTGTGCTTTCAAAACGTCTAAACCTCCACCATAAAATAAGCCCTTTACCGGAGAAGAATTATCTGCACCTGTTGGTCCAGTTGCGCCATATTGACCACAAGCAAAAAGGCCCAAAGATAATGTACCCCATATGCCTGCTATTCCATGCACCGGAACAGCGCCAACCGGATCGTCAATTCTCAAAAATTCCAATAAAAGCGTTCCATAGTACACTACTACTCCTGCAATAAGTCCTATTAAAATAGCACCTAATGGGGAAACCCAGTAACAAGGGCAGGTTATTGCAACAAGGCCAGCTAATAATCCATTGACTGTAAAAGCTAAATCAAACTTACCCTTATTAGGGCCGAGCCACAGCGGCAGAATCATTGCTGTTAAAGAAGCAGCACAAGCTGCAAGCGTTGTATTAGCAGCTATTCTTCCAATTCCATCTGCATCTATTGCGGAAAGCGTACTGCCAGGATTAAAACCATACCAACCAAACCAAAGTATAAAAGCACCAACAGTTGCTAATGGTAGATTATGGGCTGGTGGTAATCCGCCTTTTTCTTTATCATCCCTGGTAAAGATTCGTCCAATACGAGGCCCTAAAACTAAGGCGCCTGCTAAAGATATTACACCACCAATTGTATGCACTACGGTAGATCCGGCAAAATCTCTAAATCCTTGTCCTAAAGATGGGAAAAAATGCCCTTCACTACCCATTAAAGCCAACCAGCCATCAGGACCCCATGCCCAATGCCCTATTATGGGATAAATGAAACCTGTTACACCTACACTATATAATATGTCACCTCTGAAACTTGTTCTTCCAATCATTGCACCCGATGTAATGGTAGAAGTTGTATCTGCAAATGCGAATTGAAAAATCCAATGTGCCAAAATTGGAATACCAGTCGTTTCATAAGTTGCCGGAGCTCCGGACAAGAAGAACCAATGTGTTCCAACAAAACCATTTCCATGGCTAAACATGAAAGCATATCCAATTGCCCAGAAAAGTATACCGCAAATTGCTGTATCAAAAATACACTCCAAAAGTACGTTTACAGTTTCTTTTGATCTTGCAAAACCCGCTTCCAGCATAACAAAACCTGCCTGCATTCCAAAAACTAAAAAAGCTGCAACAAGTGTCCATACTGTATTTATGGAATTGAATGTAGTTATTTCGTGAGGGGTAAAAGTTTCTGCTGCAAATGCAGTATTAGCAAACATGCCCGGTAAACTTTTTATTAATATTATAACAGCAATTACTCCAAAAATTTTTCCTGAAAAAATGGTTAATGCTAATCTCATTTTTTCTTTTTTGGTAAGATGATAAACCACTGAATTTCCGGTAGATCCTGTTTTCCTAATTTGTTTTAAATAGTAAATTGTAGAAGAAAACATAGTTGTAGGGTTTTAATATGATTAAATAATTAAGGTTGGTAATCATTAAAATTTATATACAGCAGCAATTAAAAAATTACCAGCACTCATAGAAGGGTTGTTTGAACTATTTGTAAATATTTTATTTTTTGCATTATCGAGCCTTATTTCAGGAATAATAGTAAGGTTATTGATTTTTATATTGCCCGATAAAGTTGCCGCAAAAATATTTGTACCAATTCCCGCTACGTTTTTTGTATCATTAAAATATTCTCCTCTAAGTGTCAGTCCAAATTTAGCTGTGGGATCGTAATTGAAATAAAGTGCATTACTTGACCAGTTGTTGCTGGTACCTGTAACTTTTACATTTTTTATTGTACCATCATAAGCAATATTAAATTTACTTGTTATTACAGCATTTAATACCAAATCAAATTGAGTTAAGTAGGTACCACCTTGAAAATTTAAATAGCCTTTAAATTTGTCATCTTTAGTACCAGTGCTAAATTGAGCAATTGCAATTTTTGTTTGTGAGGTAGTTGTTGAAAAATCAGTGGGATTAGCGATTCCAACCATCATAGCAGATTTGCCACCTATGGATATGTCAGCTTTCAAACCAGTATGAAAGAAAGGGCCATAGGAAAAACCATAACTCATACTGTAGTTTCTGTTTGCATAAGCATCTAATAATTCCCATCCAATATGTGTTGCCCATTTGCCAGCAGTAAATTTAATGAATGATACAGGCGAATAGGTTAAATAAGCTTGCTTAACTGCAGCCAATGTGTTAAAACCATTTCCCGATCCGATAGGATAACCGGAGCCATCATTGTAAGAAAATTCTTCGGCTCTTCTTCCAAAACCCAAATCAGCAGTAGCACTAATTTTCCCAAATGAATGGTCAACTCTAATTGAAGCCATACCCAATTCGAACGAATTGTTTGAATTAGTAAAACTGGTTTTGTTGTTATTTGCTTTACCAGCAAAATCAGATTTATAATATACATCTACTGAGTAAGTAAATGTGGTGCTACTTTCTATTTTTTTTGTAGAGTCCGTTTGAGCCTCAATAGAAGTAACTGCTGCAAAACTTATTGCAGTTAGCTGGCAGATTTTCTTTAACATTGTGGTTGGTTTTTTGTTAATAAAAGGGTACAGCAAACAGGCTTGGTCAGAAGCTTGTTACCTGCTGTACCTTTTTGTGTTATGATGCATGCATAATAACTTCTTTTTGAATGATAGATCCTTCTTCGTTTTCGCCAATTTCTTCTAATAAAATAGTTCCCTGAACATATTTTTCATCGTGCTGAGATCTGTCTAAACCCAGTTCTTCTTCTGCAGAACTTACTCTAAGTGGTAAAATGAAGTTGATAAATTTGAATATGGCAAACGACATGGTGAAACTATATGCTACCACAATCAGCATAGCTTTTAATTGAATGAAGAACAGCCCGGCATTCCCATATAACCAACCATTATTGCCGGCAGCGTTAACCGTTTTTGTAGCCAATAAACCGGTTAGTAACATGCCCACAATACCCCCTAAACCATGACAGGGAAAAACATCTAATGTATCATCGAGCGCAGATTTTGATTTGTAATGAATTGCTATATTAGAAATGACGGCCGCAATTACCCCAACAAAAATGCTTTGCGGAATACCGATAAAACCTGATGCAGGTGTAATAGCAACCAGCCCAACTACTGCGCCAATGCAAAAGCCAAGTACGGAAGGTTTTTTACCTTTCACTGCATCAAAAAACATCCAAGAACATCCTGCAGCGGCTGCTGCAATACTAGTAGTGGCAAAGGCAGATACGGCTAACGCATTGGCAGCCATAGCAGAACCTGCATTGAAGCCAAACCATCCAAACCATAATAAACCGGTTCCTATTAAAACATAGGGAATATTGGCAGGAGGAATTTCGCGTTGTTCTAAATGCGCTTTTCTACGTTTTAAAACCAGAGCCCCTGCTAAGGCAGCACAACCTGCTGAAATATGAACAACTGTACCACCGGCAAAGTCTAACACGCCCATTTTAGCCAAAAAGCCATCCGGATGCCAGGTCCAGTGTGCAATGGGTGCATATACCAATAAGCTGAATAGTGCAATAAATAAAATATAGGCAGTAAAGCGTATACGTTCCGCCACAGCGCCTACTACTAAACCGGGTGTTATTATTGCAAACATTAATTGAAAAAGTGCAAATAATGTAAGGGGGATGGTTGGTGCGCCAATCCAAGGTGCTCCAGAAGCTACCCCATTAAAGAAAAAATGGGTGGTGGGGTTACCAATTAATCCACCGATTGAGTCACCAAAGGCGAGGCTATAACCAACTACTACCCATAGAATACTAACAATACCGGCCGCTACAACACTTTTTATCATAGTAGACAATACATTTTTTCTATGTACCATACCACCATAGAAGAAAGCCAGGCCCGGAGTCATTAAAAAAACCAATGCCGTTGCTACTAATATCCAGGCAATATCTGCAGTATTGTATTGCCCTTTGGTATCCGCAAAATCTGGTAATGAGGGAATAAATAAAGCTGCTATTGCAACAATGCCGAGTAATGTAAAGGGGACGATTGTTTTAAATGATAGTTTTTTTAACATGATACAGTTATTAATTTAAATTTAATAAATATATGTACTTTATTTTGCGAAAATAATAAAAAAATATCAAAAACTAAATAAAATATCAAATGTAATATATAATAATATGAAATATTTTTAAAAATAGGGAGTATACTAATTTTTATAAGTTATTGATTTTCAATTTATTAATTGAAATAAAATAAAATAGCCACCCATTTGGGTAGCTATTTTAAAAATATTAAAATTTAATTAATTTAAATTACAGCCCATAAAGACTCATCTTTTGTTTCTAAAATGGATTTGCCCATTAAAAATTCATCTACTTTTCTGGCACATTCTCTTCCTTCGCTAATAGCCCAAACCACCAGCGATTGACCTCTTCGCATATCACCGGCAGTGAATATTTTGGCAATATTGGTTTGAAAACTTTTTTCAGTGGCTTTTACATTGCCTCTTTCATCTAATTCAACGCCTAATTCTTCTATTAATCCATTGTGTTCCGGGTGTATAAATCCCATTGCCAATAATGCTAATTCGCAGGGTAATTCCCTTTCGCTACCTTCTTTTTCAATAAATCTTGCAGGCTTTCCATCATTGGTAACGGCCCATTCTAAATCTACTACTTTAATGGCTTTTAGTTTGCCGTTTTCATCACCTATAAACGATTTTGTTGCAATAGCCCATTTTCTGTCAGCCCCTTCTTCATGTGAAGTAGTGGTTTTTAGCAACATGGGGTAGGTGGGCCATGGCATATAAGGCGTTCTGCTTTCCGGTGGTTTCGGCAATAACTCAAATTGTGTTACAGATTTGGCTTTATGCCGGTTAGAGGTGCCAACACAATCGCTGCCGGTATCACCACCACCTATTACTATAACATTTTTTCCAGTAGCCGTTAATTCATGCCCCAACATATTGCTTTCTACATAAAAATTTTCATCGGCAGTTGTTTTTTTGCCGATTACACGTTTGTTGTTCTGTTTTAAAAACTGCATGGCAAAATACACGCCATTTAATTCCCTGCCGGGTATTGTTAAATCTCTTGGAATAGTGGAACCACCTGCTAAAACAATCGTATTGAATTCGCGCAGCAAATCATTAATACTAAAGTTTACACCTATATTGGCATTGCATTTAAATACAACTCCTTCTTGTTCCATTAATTGTATTCTCCTGTCTACTACCGATTTTTCCAATTTAAAATCAGGAATGCCATAGCGCAATAATCCACCCGGTGCATCATCGCGTTCAAATACTGTTACCGCATGTCCGGCATAATTTAATTGTGCCGCCGCTGCTAATCCTGCCGGGCCCGAGCCAATTACGGCTACTTTTTTGCCCGTATTCACATTAGGCTTTTTGGGTTGAACAAAACCTTTTTCAAAGGCAATTTCAATGATGTGTTTTTCTATTTCTTCAATGGTAACAGCGGGTTGATTGATGCCTAATACACAGGCACTTTCGCATGGTGCAGGGCATATACGGCCGGTAAATTCAGGAAAGTTATTGGTAGAAATTAAAATTTCATAGGCTTCTTTCCAATTGCCATCATAAACAGCATCATTAAATTCGGGAATAACATTGCCCAACGGGCAGCCATTATGGCAAAAAGGTACGCCACAATTCATGCAGCGTGCAGCTTGACGGTTGAGTTGTTCATCCGTAAAAGGAAGCACAAATTCTTTATAATCCTTTAACCGCTCTTCAACCGGCATTTTTTTGGGAGACTCTCTATCAAACTCTATAAATCCTGTTGGTTTACCCATACTTTATATCTTTAAAAATGAATAAGTGTTGAAAAATGGTGCAACTTATTTTTTTTGACTAACTGCTTTTGTATTTTTTTCTTTCAATACTTTTTTATAATCTTTTGGAAAAACTTTGATGAAATTCTTCAACTGATTGTCAAAATCACCTAACACAAAACGGGCTATCGTGCTTCCGGTATAATCGAAATGTGATTGAATGAGTTGTTGTAAATCTTTGCTATCTGCTTCATCTAACGGGTCTAAATCAACCATCTCCATATTACAATTTTGTTTAAAACTGTTGCCGGTATCGTATATGTATGCTATACCGCCACTCATACCTGCGGCAAAATTTCTTCCTGTATTACCCAGAATCACTACTTTTCCACCGGTCATATATTCACAACCATGATCACCTACACCTTCGGTAACCGCAATAACGCCCGAATTACGAACTGCAAAACGCTCACCTGCTTTTCCTCTAATAAAGGCTTTGCCTGAAGTAGCACCATAAAAGGCTACATTACCTATGATGATATTGTTTTCAGGCGTGTAAGAAGCTGTTTTAGGAGGATAAACAATAAGTGAAGCACCGCTTAATCCTTTCCCAAAATAATCGTTGGCATCACCTTCTAACTCCAATGTAATACCATTGGTATTGAAGGCACCGAAACTTTGGCCTGCAGTTCCATTAAATTTGAAATGTATGGTATCTGCCGGCAATCCTTTTGAATGATAATTTTTTGTAATTTCATTTGAAAGGATAGCACCCACTGTTCTATCTGTATTTTTAAGGTTGAAATGTGCCTGAACTTTTTTACCACTCTCCAGAGCAGGTTTCGCTTTTTCTAATAACTGCCAATCTAATACATCTTCTAAACCATGATCCTGTTCTTCCTGATGGTATAAACCCACATAAGGCGAAGCAGGTTCTTTATACAAAATAGGTGAAAGGTCTAATTGACTGTATTTCCAATGTTTTACATTTTCTCGAACGGTTAGGTTATCTACCTGGCCAACCATTTCGTTGATGGTTCTAAAGCCCAATTCGGCCATAATTTCTCTCAATTCCTGTACAACAAATTGAAAGAAATGAATAACGTGTTCCGGATTACCGGTAAAGCGTTTGCGTAATTCAGGATCTTGTGTGGCAACACCTACGGGGCAGGTATTTAAATGGCATTTGCGCATCATAATACAGCCTTCCACAATTAAAGCAGCAGTTGCAGCGCCCCATTCTTCAGCACCCATTAAAGTAGCAATGGCAATATCTCTTCCTGTTTTCATTTGTCCATCGGCCTGCAAAACCACTCTGCTGCGCAATTTATTTTTTACTAAGGTTTGATGTGCTTCTGCAAGGCCCAGTTCCCAAGGCAATCCTGCATGTTTAATAGAGCTAATGGGCGATGCGCCGGTTCCTCCATCGTAACCTGAAATTAAAATTACATCTGCTTTAGCTTTTGCAACGCCTGCAGCAATAGTGCCTACCCCGGCTTTGGCCACTAATTTTACACTAATTCTTGCTTTTCTGTTGGCATTTTTTAAATCGTAGATTAATTGTGCCAAATCTTCTATAGAATAAATATCATGATGGGGCGGTGGTGATATTAAACCTACACCCGGTGTAGCATGGCGTACTTTTCCTATCCATTCATCTACTTTATGGCCCGGTAATTGTCCACCTTCGCCGGGCTTAGCGCCCTGCGCCATTTTAATTTGTAATTCATCAGCCTCAGTAAGATATAAACTGGTTACACCAAAACGGGCAGAAGCTACTTGTTTAATGGCACTGCGCATGCTATCGCCATTTGGCAATTTTTCATAACGCAGTTCGTCCTCTCCACCTTCACCGGTATTGCTTTTTCCACCCAGCCTGTTCATGGCAATGGCCAAAGTACTGTGTGCTTCATGTGAAATAGAGCCAAAGCTCATAGCGCCGGTAGCAAAGCGTTTATAAATATTTTCAGCCGGTTCAACTTCATCTATTGAAATAGATTCATGTGTTCTTTTAAAATCTAATAAACTACGGATGGTACAGGCTTTTATACCCTGCTCGTTAATGAGTTTTGCGTATTTTTTATAGGTGTTATAATCATTCATTCTGGTTGCATATTGCAGTAAATGAACGGTTTGCGGGTTAAATAAATGTTCTTCACCTTTTCTTTTCCATTGGTACAGCCCGCCAACGGCTAACCGTTGTACCGGCAATTCTTTCTTGCTAAAAGCAAGGTTATGTTTCGCTAAAGCTTCACGGGCAATTTCATCTAATCCCATTCCCTGAATACGTGAAGTGGCACCTGTAAAATATTTATCAACTACCGATTTGTTTACACCAACTATTTCAAATATTTGTGCACCCTGATAGGATTGCAGGGTGGAAATTCCCATTTTTGAAAAAACTTTCAGTAAGCCATCGCATACTGCTTTTATATAATTTTTTTTGAGTTGGTCGGCATCTAATTCGGTTTGTAAGAATCCATCCATTTTCATATCGCGGATAGTAGACAATGCCAAATAAGGATTAATGGCGGTTGCCCCAAAGCCAATTAAACAGGCAAAATGATGTACTTCCCACACATCACCGGCTTCTACAATAATACCCACTTGTCCGCGATAGCCTTTTCTGATTAAATGATGGTGCACTGCTGCTGTGGCTAATAGTGAGGGAATGGGTGCATGTTCACTATCAATGGCGCGGTCTGAAAGAATTAATACTTCAAAACCATCTTCCACTGCATCTACTGCATAGCGGCAAAGCCGGTCAATCCCTTTTTGTAAAGAACCCTGTTTGCCATCAGCCCGAAAATAAGTTTGTAAGGTTTTGGCTTGAAAGATGCCCGTATCAATGCTTCTGATTTTTTCTAATTCATGATTATTGAGAATAGGGTGTTTTAAAGCTACACTATGACAATCTAATGGGTCTTCCACCAAAATATTACCATTATTACCGGCAAAAGTAGCTAAGCTCATCACCATTTTTTCGCGAATGGGATCGATTGGTGGATTAGTAACCTGTGCAAATAACTGTTTAAAATAATGGCTTAAATGTTGTGGTTGGTTGCTTAAAACTGCCAAAGGTGTATCAGTACCCATTGAGCCGATGGGCTCTTTTCCATCTAAAGCCATTGGCGCAATAATGGTTTCTAAATCTTCGGTTGAATAACCAAAAGCTTTTTGGTATTTAAATACCTGATCGTGGTGTAAATGACTAAAGGTTACCCTTGGCTCAGGTAATTCTTCTAATCTTATTTTATATTTGTTTAACCATTCGGCATAAGGTTTTCCGGAACAAATTTCGTTCTTCAATTCTTCGTCGCTAATAATTCTGCCTTGCTCCATATCCACCACAAACATTTTTCCCGGTTGCAGGCGACCTTTCTCAATAATTAATTCGGGTGCTACAGGTAATACACCCGTTTCAGACGCCATAATTACCCGGTCATCTTTGGTAACACAATACCTTGATGGACGTAATCCGTTTCTGTCTAAAGTAGCACCAATAATTTTACCATCCGTAAACGAAATTGAGGCCGGGCCATCCCATGGTTCCTGAAAAGCGGCATGAAATTCGTAAAACGCTTTTTTAACGGGGTCCATCTGTTCATTACCATCCCATGCTTCCGGAATCAGCATCATCATTACATGTGGTAATGAACGACCGGAAAGGGTGAGTAATTCAATCATATTATCCAAACAGGCAGAGTCTGATTGATTTTCTGCTACAATGGGTAACAGCATGTCCATTTCTTCTTTTGTAAAGTAGGGCGTAGTAAAGCCTTTTTCACTGGTTTTTAGCCAGTTTAAATTACCCTGTAGGGTATTAATTTCTCCATTGTGTGCAATGTAGCGAAAGGGTTGTGCTAATTTCCAGGATGGAAAAGTATTGGTGGCAAAACGAGAGTGCACCAAACCGAAAGCACTCACTACTTTTTTGTTCACTAAATCGGGGAAATAATTCCGCACCTGCATACTGGTTAGCTGGCCTTTATACACAATGGTTTTGTAGGATAAAGAAGCGATATAAAAACCAATAGCATCTTTTTTTACAGTATCCTGAATAGTGTGCGATGCATAATTTCTTAAAACAAATAATTTTCTTTCAAATGCATCCGGATGGTTAATATGATCGGGGCAGGCAATAAAAACCTGTTCCATTTCGGGTTCAACGAAAAGTGCGGTTGGCCCTATATTAGCGGGATTAACCGGTACTTTTCGATAGGCCAATATTTCAAGCCCCAATGTTTCGGCGGCACGATTAAAAATATCTCTGCATTCTTCTTTTAAACGAATGTCTTTTGGAAATAAAATCATTCCTACGCCATACTTTCCAAATGAGGGCAGATGAACCCCCAGTTTCACACATTCTTCAAAGAAAAATTCGTGTGGTAATTGTATCATAATACCGGCACCGTCACCCGTATTGTTTTCGCAACCACAGGCGCCGCGATGCTCCATATTTTCCAAAATGGTTAAAGCGTCTAATACATTTTGGTGCGACTTATTTCCCTTAATATTGGCAACAAAGCCAATGCCACATGCATCATGTTCAAAAGCGGGGTTGTATAAACCGATAGTTTCAGCCATTTTTTTGTTAGAATTTACCATTGTTATTTAAATTATTTTTATATAATGGCAGCAATCGTTCAAATATATTCAATTTTTTTAAAAATTTGTATAATAAATCTAAGTTTTTAAGCAAAAATTTAGATGAGATAGCTGTAAAGTGTGTCCTGTTTATTAATTTCAGTAAAATCGATGTAATTGTGTTGCATTCTGGTTAAAAGGGGGGCATAATCATTACGGTCGGTTAATTCAATGCCTACTAAAGCCGGGCCTGTTTCTTTATTGGTTTTTTGCATGTACCCGAAGCGGGTAATATCATTATCAGGGCCTAATACTTTGTTTAAAAATTCTCTTAAAGCACCGGATCTTTGTGCAAATTGAATCAGGAAATAATGTTTCAATCCTTCGTATTGTAAGGAACGCTCTTTAATTTCGGGCATTCTGTCAATATCATTGTTGCCACCGCTTACAATGCAAACCACTGTTTTATTTTTTATTGGAGTGGCATATTGCTCAAGTGCAGCAATGCTTAAGGCACCGGCAGGTTCTGCTACTATGGCATTTTGGTTATAGAGGTTTAAGATGGTGGTACATACCTTCCCTTCGGGTACCAAACAAATATTATTCAGTATTTCTTTGCAAATAGGGTAAGTAAGACTGCCTACTTTTTTAACAGCTGCACCATCTACAAAACGATCAATTTTTTGAAGCATTATCGGCTCACCGGCTTCAAAAGCTTTGTACATGGAAGGTGCCCCTTCAGGTTCTACCCCAATTAATTGGGTGTTGGGAGCATTTTGTTTAAAATAACTGCCAACTCCGGCAGCTAATCCGCCACCTCCTATTGGCATGAATAGATAATCGATATGGGATAATGATTCAAGTATTTCTATGCCTACTGTTGATTGTCCCTCTATTACTTTCAGGTCATCGAACGGAGGAATAAATGTCATTTCATTTTTGAGGGTAAATTGTTGGGCTGCAAGGGCGCAATCATCAAAGGTATCGCCGGTTAATTTAATTTCAATGGCATCTTCACCAAACATTTTGGTTTGGTTAATTTTTTGTTTGGGTGTAATAATGGGCATAAATACAATACCCTTAATGCCTAAGTATTTGCAACTATACGCAAAGCCCTGTGCGTGGTTGCCTGCACTGGCGCAAACAACACCCTTTTTTAATTGGGTTTCGGAAAGGCTGTTTAACAAATTAAATGCACCACGCAGTTTATAAGAGCGCACTATTTGTAAATCTTCGCGCTTTAAATAGATATTGCATTGGTATTGTTTGGATAAAACAGGATTATATTGCAAAGGGGTATGCAATACCACCTGCTTTAGTTTATGGTAAGCTTCATGGTAATTGAATGGATATGTTTTTTCTATTACATGCATTCCCGAATCTTTAACAAAGATGATGGTGTATTGAGTGCACCATCATCTTTGTAGTATTTATTTTTGATTTTCAGGCCTTAAACTACGTACGGTTTTACCGGCTTTCCACATTTCGCTTTCTCTTAATTCTTTCAATTCAACTTCTAATTTTTCACGATAATCGGGCTGGCTGTTCAGATCAATAGAACGCTGTGATTCTTTTCCGGCAGCAACGCTTTCATATAATTCTTTAAAAACGGGAGTTGTGGCATCTCTAAATTTTTTCCACCAGTCTAAAGCGCCTCTTTGTGCGGTGGTAGAGCAGTTGGCATACATCCAATCCATACCATTTTCAGCAACTAACGGCATAAGGCTTTGTGTAAGTTCTTCTACTGTTTCGTTAAAAGCTTCGCTGGGTGAGTGGCCTTTATCGCGTAAAACCTGATACTGTGCCGCAAATATGCCCTGAATAGCGCCCATTAATGTGCCTCTTTCTCCGGTTAAATCACTATAAACCTCTTTTCTAAAATCGGTTTCAAATAAATAACCGCTACCTACGGCAATACCTAAAGCAATTACTCTATCTTTTGCTTTGCCTGTTGCATCCTGGTAAATGGCATAACTGCTGTTTAAGCCACGGCCTTGTAAAAACATTCTTCTTAATGAAGTACCCGAACCCTTTGGGGCTACTAAAAATACATCTACATCTTTTGGCGGAATGATGCCGGTTTGTTCATTGAAAGTGATGCCAAAGCCATGTGAGAAGTAAAGCGCTTTACCTGGTGTAAGATGTTTTTTAACTGTGGGCCATAAGGCTATTTGTGCTGCATCGCTTAGCAGGTAACAAATGATAGTGCCTCTTTGCAATGCTTCTTCAATTTCAAATAAAGTTTGGCCGGGTACAAAACCATCGGCAATGGCTTTATCCCATGTTTTAGAGTTTTTACGTTGTCCTACAATTACATTAATACCATTGTCGCGTTGGTTTAAAGCTTGTCCGGGTCCCTGAACGCCATACCCAATTACAGCAACAGTTTCATTTTTTAAAACTTCCTGTGCTTTTGATAATGGAAATTCTTCGCGGGTTACTACGTTTTCTTCAACACCGCCGAAATTCAATTTTGCCATTGTGCTAATTTTTAATTTTTAAAGTTAGTTGTTTACTATTTTGAATTACATGGTAAATACTTCTGCCTGTTTACTGAGGTATACATTTTCAATTACTTCCTCACCGGGCTCAGTTTGTTCAAATTCTTTTAATTTTTCATGGAAGCCATGACTCGATTTGATGATGGCTACTCTTGCACTTCTTACAAATTCAATTAAGCCATAAGGTTCTAAAAATTTCACCAATCGATCGGTTTCTTCCCGATGGCCGGATGTTTCAAAAACGGTATAATCTTTTCTAATTACAACCGCTCTTGCGCCATATTCTCTCAATAACCTTTCTACTTTTACTTTTTCTGCAATGGCTTCTGTAGAAACTTTATACATGGCCAGTTCTTGCCATACAATTTCATCTTCTGTATTATAGTATGCTTTCAAAACTTCTACCTGTTTTTCTATTTGGCGGCATAGTTTTCTTACTACATCTTCGGTTTCATTAATAACAATGGTAAACCGGTGTATACCTTCCGATTCGGAAGGAGAAGTATTGAGGCTTTCAATATTGATTTTTCTACGCGAAAAAATGATGGCAATTCGGTTTAAAAGGCCAATTTGGTTTTCGGTATAAACGGTAATGGTAAATTCCTGTTTCATGTTTGTGCTATTATAATTTGAATGAATTGCAATTACTGTAACCTGATTTCTGCAACGCTGCAACCCTGCGGCACCATTGGGAAAACATTGTTTTCTTTACCAACCATTACTTCCAATAAATAGCTGCCATTATGATTCAGCATGGTTTGTAATGCATTTTTCAAATCTTTTCTTTTATCAATACTATTGGCTTCAATGTGGTAGGCTTTGGCTAATTGAACAAAATCGGGGCTGGTAATATCTACAAACGAGTAGCGCTTGTCGTTAAATAATTGCTGCCATTGCCGAACCATGCCCAGAAACCGGTTATTTAATATTAATATTTTTACATCTACATTAAATTGCATAATGGTACCTAATTCCTGAAGGGTCATTTGAAAACCCCCATCGCCTGTAATGGCTACTACTGTACGGTTAGGTGCGCCATATTTTGCGCCAATGGCTGCCGGTAAGCCAAAACCCATGGTACCTGCTCCACCCGATGTGATGTTGCTTTTCGACTGATTGAATTTAGCATAACGGCAGGCTACCATTTGGTGTTGGCCAACATCTGTAACAATAATGGCATTACCGTTGGTTAATTCATTCAAAGTTTTAATTACTTCGCCCATGGTCATGATATCGGTGCGTGGATTCAGTTCTTCATGTATCACTACATCATATTCTTTCTGGGCAAATTCACTGAACTTGTCAATCCATACTTTATTTTGATTGGGCTGTATTAATTTGGTGAGCATGGGTAAGGTTTCTTTGCAATCGCCCCAAACCGCTACCGTTGTTTGTACATTTTTGTCAATTTCAGCGGGGTCAATGTCTAAATGAATTACTTTGGCTTGTTTGGCATATTTATCTAAACGGCCGGTTACCCTGTCGTCAAAACGCATACCCACAGCAATCAACACATCACATTCGTTGGTTAATACATTAGGGCCATAATTACCGTGCATTCCTAACATGCCCACATTTAAAGGATGATCTGTTGGCAGGGCACTTAATCCTAAAAGTGTCCATGCAGCGGGTAAATTAGCTTTTTCTATGAATGCTTTAAACTCGTTTTCTGCTTTGCCTAAAATAACACCCTGGCCAAATAAAACAAAAGGTTTTTTTGCTTCATTGATAAGTTGTGCGGCTTTTTCAATAAATTCTTTTCTTATAATTGGTTTTGGGCGGTAGCTTCTAATATGTTCGCATTTTTTGTAACCTTCATAATCAAATTTTTGCAACTGTGCATTTTTGGTAATATCAATTAAAACCGGTCCGGGCCTTCCGGTACGTGCAATGTAAAAGGCTTTGGCTAAAACATGTGGTATTTCAGTTGCGTCAGTAACCTGGTAATTCCATTTTGTAATAGGTGTTGTAATATTGATTACATCTACTTCCTGAAAAGCATCAGTACCTAACAGGTGTGCAAAAACCTGGCCGGTTACACAAACTAGCGGAGTACTATCTATCATAGCATCTGCTAATCCTGTTACCAAATTGGTTGCACCCGGGCCACTTGTAGCAAATACAACACCGGTTCTACCCGAACTACGGGCATAGCCTTGTGCTGCATGAATGGCACCTTGTTCGTGCCTTACCAGTATGTGTGTCAGTTCTTTATTATAATCGTACAATGCATCATAAATAGGCATAATGGCTCCACCGGGATATCCAAATATCGTATCTATCCCTTCTGCTATGAAGGCTTCTAATACTGCTTGTGAGCCGGAAATATTAGTTGTGTTGCCGGGTGTTGAGGCTGCAATATTTTTAGGTGCTGTAAGTATAGTTTCCATGAAAATAATTTTAATTATGATTGAAATGGTTGTTCATCGGTAACACAACCTTCTGAAGCTGATGTTACCAACTGAGCATATTTATACAAAATGCCATTGGTTGCTTTTAAGGCAGGGCGTTTCCATTTTGATTTTCGGGTTTCAATAATGCTATTATCTACTAACAAATTGATGGTATTTTTTACCGCATCAATTTCAATAATATCATCATTTTCTACCAGCGCTAATAAACCACCTGTAAATGCTTCCGGGGTAATATGGCCTACCACAAATCCGTGTGTTCCACCACTGAAACGCCCGTCGGTAATTAGTGCCACACTTTTGCCTAAACCTGCACCAATAATGGCACTGGTAGGTTTTAGCATTTCGGGCATACCGGGTGCACCTTTGGGGCCTATGTAGCGAATTACGACGACATCGCCAGGTTGAATTAAATTATTTTCAATGCCTTTAATAAAATCGTGTTCTCCATCAAATACACGTGCAGTGCCTTTAAAATGGGTGCCTTCTTTACCGCTAATTTTTGCAACGGCCCCTTCGGCAGCCAGATTTCCAAATAAAATTTGCAAATGCCCTGTTACTTTAAGGGGTTGTTCAATGGGCCTGATAACCTGTTGTTGGTTAAAATCCAAATCGGGTGCAGTAGTTACATTTTCTGCTATTGTTTTTCCGGTAACAGTAAGGCATTGACTGTGTAAGAACCCTTTTTTTAATAAATATTTTATTACTGCAGGAAGCCCGCCATATTGGTGTAAATCTTCCATTAAATATTTACCACTTGGCTTAAAGTCGGCCAGTACCGGTACTTTATTACTAATTTTTTGAAAGTCGTTGATGTTTAAAGGTATGCCTACACTTTTGGCTATGGCTATTAAGTGAAGCACAGCATTGGTACTGCCTCCTAAAACCATTATAACGGTAATTGCATTTTCAAAAGCTTCACGAGTCATAATATCTCTTGGCTTAATATCTTTTTCCAGTAAAACTTTGATGGCTTTACCGGCTGCTTCACATTCTTTTTGTTTATCTTTGCTTAATGCGGGATTGCTGGAGGAATAGGGTAGGCTCATGCCTAATGCTTCAATAGCCGAGGCCATGGTGTTAGCAGTATACATACCACCACATGCACCGGCACCCGGACAGGCATGCTGAATAATACCTTTAAAATCACCTTCACTTAATTTGCCTGCTATTTTTTGGCCTAATGCTTCAAATGCAGAAACAATATTCAAGTCTTCACCTTTATAATGCCCGGGAGCAATGGTTCCGCCATAAATCATTAATCCGGGCCTGTTTAGTCTTCCCATAGCCATAACAGAACCCGGCATGTTTTTATCGCAACCCGGTATAGTAATTAAACCGTCATAGTATTGTGCACCTGCATTGGTTTCTATGCTATCGGCAATTAAATCCCTACTCACCAACGAATAACGCATACCGTCTGTCCCCATACTTATACCATCACTTACACCAATGGTATAAAATCGTAATCCTAACAAACCTTCTGTTGCGTTAACACTTTTTTTCACTTCTGTAGCCATATCATTCAAATGCATATTGCAGGGGTTACCATCCCAACCCATACTGGCTATCCCAACTTGTGCTTTATTAAAATCTTCATCTTTAAAACCAATAGCATAATACATTGATTGCGCTGCCGGGTGTGTTTCATCTTGTGTTAATGTTTTACTGTATTTGTTTAATTCGTTTAGCATAGTATTAAATTTGTATATTTTTTATATATCTTATTCCGTTCCTAATACTTCATTTAGAAGTGTTTTTTTATTTTCCGCAATTAAATTTTTATAGGTTGTTTGAATGAGTTTACTGATGGTTTCAGCCCAGGGTTTTGTAAAGGGTTTATCATCTAATGAAGCAATACCAATTACTTCTGCTGCCGTTCCGCAGAAGAAAGCTGCATCTGCATGATACATATCTTCAATTTTAAATTGTATTTCTTTAGCGGGGATATTTAATTCATTGCACAATTCCAAAATGGTTGCACGTGTTATACCGGGTAAAATATTTCCTAATTGGGGTGTGAACAATGTACCATTCTTTTCAAAAAATACATTGGCACCGGGGGCTTCTGCCACATAGCCATGCATGTCTAACAAAAGCGCCTCATCATATCCTTTTTGTTTTGCTTCCTGACTGGCTAAAATGGAATTTACATAGTGCCCGGTAGCTTTTGCATGAATGTGAAAAGCTTTCGGATTGGGCCTTTCAAAAGAAGAAGTAACTACCCGTAACATTTTATCGCCTAAAAAGGGATCCATTTGCCAGGCTTCAATAACAATATGTGAGGTAGTATTTTTAGCAAAACTCATATTGGCTGGGGCATAAACTAACGGACGTATATAGGCGTCTTGTAAATCATTTAATGCTAATACTTTGTAAGCAGCTTCTATCAATTCTTCAACTGTATAAGGGTATGGCAAATTCAGTGCCTGTGCAGATTGTTGCAGCCTTTCAAAATGTGCCTCTGCCTTAAATATTTTTGTTGTTCCTGCTATTGTTTTATAGGAGCGAATACCCTCAAAAACACCATATCCGTAGTGTAAGGTTTGGCTATACAAGTCGGTATTGGCATCGGCTGCTTTTACATAACTGCCGTTTAAGTAAATAAAAGTATTTTGGTTGTAATACATGTGTTTGTTTTTGTTGTATGAAATAAAAAACCCGCCTTTGTTGAGGCGGGTTAAATTTGTTTATTGGTTAGAACAAATAAAATTACCCCCCTCCAAGGACAGGCAGGATAATGACAATAACAATAACTGCTGAAATTACCGACAGTTGAAATGAAATAGCATTATATAATTTGTTCTTCAATTTTTTTTTATTTGGAACAAATATACCTGTTGTATGCGTATGAACAAAGAACTTTTTTATTGAACAAGCGGGGACTAAATAATAGTCGACTTGCGCAACTCAATATTTTTGTGATTAATATCCTCGAAATTGTTGTTACTGGCTATAAA
>JAKAKY010000005.1 GCA_021824365.1 Bacteroidota bacterium
TGCACCCGGCGGCGGTAATCCTGCCGATGAAATTGTACCCTATTTATCTGACCCTCATGCCCCGGTAATGATGACAAGGGCGGATGGCATTCCGGAAAAATACAGACATCCCATAGTATATTTTAAGCCGGCTTATGGATTGGTGTTGTTGTGTGAAGTGATATTAGGCCATGAAAGATTTGATGCTGCATTCAAACATTATATTCAGCAATGGGCATTTAAACATCCGGCACCATTCGATTTTTTTAATACCATGAATAATCTGGGTGGAGAAGACTTATCGTGGTTTTGGAAAGAATGGTTTTTTGAGAATCAGCCACTCGACCAATCCATTGAAAATGTAATATATACCCATCAAAATCCCGCCAATGGCATTGATATTACTTTGGTAAACTTACAACCTATGGTAATGCCCATACCATTAGAAGTGGAATATGCCAATGGCGAAAAATTACAAATGCAATTACCTGTTGAAACCTGGTTGCAGGGTAATATTCGGAAAGTACATATTGCTACCGTTGGCAAAGTAAAAAGTGTTAAGATTGACCCCAAACAATTATTGCCCGATGCAAACAGGAACAACAATGTATTTACAATGCCTGCGTTGTAATTGATAAAGGCAGAATAAAAAAATTTAACCGGAGCCAAAGGAATACATAAAAAATAGTAGCAGTAATTCTAACTGAATGAATAACTTTGGTTGTAAATCTGCTGAAATTGGCTGCTCAAAATCACATATTCAATTGTAATATTGCTGAATTGCAGTATCAGATTGCATCTTATGAAGATGAAACTGCTTATAAAAAGTTGTTTTATTGTGTATTTCCCTCCCTTCAAAATCATGCCTTTGCTATTCTTCAATCCCGGCAATTAGCCGAAGAAGTAGTTTCTGATGTGTTAATTGAAGTTTGGAAGCGAAGAGCCACCCTGATGGAAATTGAAAATTTGCGGCTTTACCTGTTTGTGAGTGTTAGGAATGGCGCCATAAAAAAATTACAGCAGGAAAAAAAATCAACCCGTCAACAACCCATCTATGAGTTAAAAGTAGAATTGATTTCGGAATATATTCAGCCGGATGCAATAGTGCAACTATCTGAAACTACCCAGCAAATAAAAGAGGCTGTGCAACAATTGCCGCCACAATGTAAATTGATTTATAAATTGGCGAAAGAAGATCAGCTAAAGTATCGCGATATTGCTGCTTTATTGCAAATCAGCGTAAAAACAATTGACCATCAGTTGGCCATTGCATTAAAAAAACTGGCTGAGAAACTATCCCTTCCCCGTAAACAAAAAAAATAATGCATCCCCTTTAGGGGATTTTCTTTTTTACCCACTCTTATTGAAATAGTACTATGGAGAAAAATGACCGAATATGGCAATTATTGGCACGTAAACTTGCCAAAGAAGCAACTGATGCTGAATTGGATGAACTGGCTGCGCTATTGAAGCAACAGGAAGGTGATGCGGAAATTGCTGCTATTCTGGAAAAAAACTGGCAAACTTTTCCTGAAGTAGACATGGAATTTTTAGATGCTACTTATTTATTGCACTTACAACGTATGCAGGAACAGGGCATTGTAATGGGTGCAGCACATCACAACGATACCCTGAATGCGCCGGCTGATCATATTCATCCTAAGAAAAGTACTTTCAAAAAATACCTCATCGCAGGTATGTTGCCATTCATTATCATCCTTCTTGCAGCAGGTTGGTGGCAGTTTTCAAAAAAAGAACAACAAACCATTGTGCTACCTGTCACCCAATCAGTAGAAATACCCAACGAAATTGTTACTAAAAATGCCTCAAAAACAAAAATTATATTACCCGATGGCTCTACTGTTTGGCTCAATGCCGATAGTAAATTATGGTATTACAAAAGTTTTGGCAATGTACAACGCGAAGTGTATTTAACCGGCGAAGCTTTTTTTGATGTAACCAAAAATCCGGCTAAACCTTTCATTATTCATACCAAATTAACTGATGTGAGGGTATTGGGTACACAGTTCAATGTGCGCTCTTATCCTAATGATAAAACCGTAGAAACCAGTTTGATAAGAGGGTTGGTACAGGTTACCCTGCATAGCCGCCCCGATGAAAAATATTTTCTGAAACCCAATGAAAAATTAGTGGTTTTGAATGTGCCTGATTCAGTAAATACCCCGAAAAATATTCAGCCGGTTATAAAAAATTTAGATGAGAATATTGTTGCCATTAAAAACTTAACCCCATTACAGCAGGATGATTCATTGAAAATAGAAACGGCCTGGACCAAAAACCGCTTGTGCTTTACCGATGAAAGTTTTGATGAAGTGGCACACCAGTTAGAACGTTGGTACGATGTACAATTTGTATTTAAAAACGATAAATATAAAAATATACGCCTCAATGGTTCTTTTGTAAATGAAACTTTAACGCAGGCACTTGATGCATTAAAATTTTCAACCAATTTTCATTATGAAATAAAAGACAAAATGGTAACCATTTATTAATTCAAACTTAAAAACGACTGCCTATGCCCATCTTCAACTCCGGTTAAAAGCAACACTATATTCAAAAAAAAGCGGGAAATGCTGCAACATTCCCCGCCGGAAAAACACCAGAATGCTTGCTACGGATAGCAGGTTCTTAGCATTATTCACTTATTCAAACACTAATGTATGAAAAAATCGATTGCTGTTGCAGGGAAGTTGCGTCTTCCCCTAAAGCCATTAATTTATATGAAACTAACACTACTATTAAGTATTTTTTGCATTTTCAATGCCACTGCCGGTACCCATGCGCAAACGGTTTCTGTAAAAATGAATAAAACAGAAATAGCCAGAGTATTGGGAAATATTGAGCAACAGGGCGGGTTTAGGTTTTTATTTAACAGCCGCCTTAAAGACCTGAAAGAAAAAGTAAACTTAGATGTTAACAATGCGGCTATTGAAACGGTACTGAACCAGTTATTTGCCGGCACTAGTTTAACCTATAAGATTTTAAGCAATAATTTAATTGCTATTCGTTCTGCAAATCCTGATGAGCAGGATATTAAAATAACAGGTAAAATAGCGAACGAAAAGGGGGAGCCGTTAAGTGGTGTAAGTATATCTATTCGGGGTACATCGAAAGGAACAGTTACTGATAATAATGGTAATTACTCTTTGAACGTTGCACCAAATGCCGTGTTAATTGTATCTTACATTGGATATACTACTCAGGAGATAAATGTAAATAATCAAAATGTCATTAATGTATCATTGGTGGCTTCTGAAAAGCAGTTAGATCAGGTGGTGGTGATAGGTTATGGTATACAGCGTAAACAAGATGTAACCGGTTCAATTGCTACCATTAAGGGTTCTGAAATATCAAAGCAGGCTTCCGTTAACCCCATCAGTGCATTACAAGGTAAAGTAGCCGGCGTGCAAATTACCAACTCTGGCGCACCGGGTAGTGCACCACAAATCAATATTAGAGGCTTGGGAACATATTGGTCAAATACCGGTCCATTATATGTAGTAGATGGTGTTTGGTTAAATGATGTGAATTTTTTAAACCCGGCAGATATTCAATCTGTCAGTATTTTAAAAGATGCCTCCAGCCAGGCAATTTATGGTATTAGAGGTGCTAATGGTGTTGTAATTATTACTACTAAAAAAGGAACCGGTGCCAACAGAAAGCCGGTAGTAAATTATACAGGATATGTGGGTTATCAGAAAGCTACCAATCAGGTAAAAATGGCTGATGCTTATCAATATGCGGTTTTATTTAATGAATTGGGCAGAATGACCGGTGCTACCAACTTTTTAGATTCTTCCAAATTTGGCACTGGCACCAATTGGTTTAATCAGGTATTGCGCAATGCCATCATCACCAATCATCAGGTATCTGTTACCGGTGGTTCTGATAAAAACACGTATAATTTTTCATTGGGTTATTTATCACAACAGGGAATTTTAAAAGCAAACGATTATACCCGCTATACTGCCAATTTAAGCAATGATATACAGGTGTCTAAAAACATTAAAGCAGGTTATACGGTAATTGGCAATTTCAATAATTCGCACAATGCGCCCGGTGGTATTTGGCATGCATTGTATGCCGCACCTCCGGTATTACCCGTAAAATTTGCTGATGGTGTTACCTATGGCGATCCGGGTTATTATGGTTTGGGTTCTGCAGTAAGCAATCCGCAGGCAACATTAGATTACAATAATTCTTATAGCCGTGGATACAACTTTACCGGCAATGCTTATGTAGATATTCGTATTGCCAGCCATTTCGATTTCAAATCTACCGTGAGTGGCGTATATGGCAATAATGAATCAAAGAATTATGTGCCTGTTTACAAAGCCACTTCTACCCAACAAAACTCAGTAAGTAGCCTGGGCGTGTCACGTGGTGAAAACAGATCATGGATTGCTGAAAATACACTTACCTATACCAACACCTTTGCAACCAATCATCGGGTAACTATTTTGGCAGGTCAGCATGCAGAGTGGAATAATTATAATTTCATTTCTGCTTCTGCACAAAATGTTCCAAATGTAAATTCAGGTAACTGGTTTTTAGGATTGGGTAATAATCCCTATGTAAATGATGTTGATAATAGCTACAATCAACAATATCCGTTACAATCTACTATTTCCTCCTATTTTGGAAGAATTAATTATACATTCAAAAACAAATACATGTTGAATGCCACCATGCGGGCAGATGGTTCTTCTAAATTTACCGGAAGTGAAAGATGGGGGTACTTCCCATCCGTAGGCGCTGCATGGGTAGTTTCTCAGGAAAACTTTATGCGCAATCAGCGTATATTCAATTCATTGAAACTGAAAGCCAGTTGGGGTAAAGTAGGTAATGCAGGTGTACCCACATTTGTAAGTACCCAACAAACTGTTTCTGGCGGTGCCTATAGTGTAATTTATGGCAATAGTGGCACCGTTTCTCAAGGTGTTAGTGTGGCATCCATTCCTCCACCACCATTAAAATGGGAAAAAAGTGTAGGAACAGATATTGGTGTAGAAGCTTCTGTTCTCAATAGCCGTTTAACCATTGAAGCTGATGTGTACAATAAAAAAACACAGGATATTATCATGAATGTGTATCTGCCCGGTTCTGCAGGATTAGCTAACCAGTTTATTACTACTAACGTTGGTGATGCACAAAACAGCGGTTTTGAATTATCCTTAAACTGGCATGATAATGTAAGTAAAGATTTCAGCTACTCCATCAGCGGTAATGTTTCATATAATCAGAATGAATTTTTAAGTAACAGTGCAGGCGGACAAAAAATTTATGATGGTGGTTCCGGTGCAACCGGCGGCCAGTTCACCACATTAACAACTGTAGGCCAGCCCATTGGTGTATTTTATGGTTATAAAGTGCTGGGTATTTTTCAAACAGCCGCCGATGTGGCTAATTACAAAGACAAATCCGGTAACTTATTCCAGCCCAATGCAAAACCCGGCGATTTTAAATATGCCAGCACTACCGGCGTAGGCCCAATATCTGCCAATGACAGAGTGGTATTAGGTAATCCTAATCCCAAATATATTTATGGTATTAGCACCAACTTTGTGTACAAACAATTTGATTTGTCGGTAGACTTTCAGGGTGTTGCAGGTGTAGATGTGTATAATGCTAATAAAGGTTTGCGTTATGGTGCAGAAAACTGGACACAGGATTTTTACAATAACCGCTGGCATGGTGCCAACACCTCTAATAGTTATCCTTCTGTAAACATTGGTGGCGGAAATAATTACTGGCCCAATTCATGGTATGTAGAAAGTGGCAGCTATTTCAGAATAAGAAATATGCAATTAGGCTATACATTGCCCAATACCCGTTTACAACACCTTGGTATTCAAACGCTACGTGTGTATGTAAATGCGCAAAATGCATTTAATTTCTTCAGCTACAAAGGTTTCTCTCCTGAAGTGGGTGGCAGTCCGGGTAATATTGGTATCGACAACAATACCTATCCGTTATCAGCTATTTACAACTTTGGTGTAAATCTTTCTTTCTAAACTCATTAAAGCAAATGATTATGAAAAATATATTGAAAATAAAATGGGCCAACCGGGTGATAAAGCCGGCAATTCTTAGTTTGTTGATGGCAGTTATTGTAACCGGTTGCTCAAAAAGCTTTTTAGATGTTCCCGTTCAGGGGCAACAACCGGCTGCACAAATTTGGAAAACAAGCACTGATGCCGCCAATGCCGTAAATGCTATTTATGCTAATTTACGCAGTTGGAATAATGTAGCTTTTGCGCCGATTTGTGTTGAAAGTGTTGGATCTGACGATGCTGCAAAGGGTAGTGTACCCAGCGATGCTACTTTTATTAACGCTTATGATAATTTTACCGTTACAGCTACCGATGGCCAGTTGGATGGTTTTTGGACTGGTCAATACCAAAACATCAACTTGTGTAATCAGGTATTAGATAATGTGCCCAATATTAATATGGATGCCACTTTAAAAGCACGTTACCTGGCAGAAGCTAAATTTGTAAGAGCATACTCTTATTTTAGATTAGTACGTGCATTTGGTAATATTCCACTTGTTTTGCATGTTCCATCTAAACCATCTGAACTAAATCCCGTGCAAAGTAAGTCTGCTGATATATATTCAGCTATTGAAAAGGATTTAACCGATGCTACCGGCGTTTTACCCGCCACCTATGGCCCTGCCGGTATTGGCCGTGCTACCAAAGGTGCAGCATTAGCATTGCATGCAAAAGTGGCCATGTATCAAAAAAAATGGAGCGATGTAAAAACTTATACAGATCAGATCATTTCATCCGGTACCTATTCTCTTTTTCCCAGTCCCTATCAGTTGTTTAGAATTCCAAATGAAAACAATGTAGAATCCATTTTTGAAATTCAATGCAATTTTGTGGCAGGAAATGGCGGCTTATCAAACAGTCAATATTCACAAGTACAAGGAAACAGAGATGCCAATGCAGGATGGGGCTTTAATGTGCCCACCCAAAATTTGGTGAATGAATTTGAACCCGGTGATCCGCGTTTAAATGCAAGCATCATGTTTGCCGGTACCACCACACCTGATGGTGACGTAGTGCCATTGCCGCAGGCAGGTGCACCTTCCATGTATAACATGAAATCTTATGTGCCTTTTGCTTTGGCATTGGTTGATAATCAGGGTGCCGATCAAAATGTCCGTGTAATTCGTTATGCTGAAGTGTTGTTGATGAACGCAGAAGCCAATAATGAATCAGGCAATACGGCTGCAGCATTGGCCTCATTAGAAAAAGTAAGGGCAAGGGCAAGGGCACAAAGCGCTAATCCGGCGGTTGATTTACCACCTGTAGTAACTACCGATCAGGCTACACTGCGCAATGCCATTTGGCACGAAAGAAGGGTTGAGCTGGCCATGGAATTTGACCGTTATTTTGATGTAATTCGTCAGGGTCGTGCTGCTACTGTGTTTGGCCCATTGGGTTGGACAGCCGGTAAAAATGAAGTATGGCCCATTCCTCAAAATCAAATTGATATTAGTGGTGGGGTATTGGTTCAAAACCCCGGATACTAATTTATTCATTCATTAAACCTGTTATTATGAAACGTAATAAAAAATATAACATTTCAACATATATGGCTGTATTGCTTTTATTGGCTTTGGGATTTACTTCCTGCCAGAAATCCTTCGATCCGGCCAGTTATGCACCTGCCCAAACATTTGGTGGATATGCAGCATCCAGAGAAATTGCAGCTTCCAATCTGGTGGGTTACTGGGGTTTTGAAAATACACTGACTGACAGTGTTTCCAACACCAATGGTAATGGTGTAGGTACTTCATTTACCACAGGAATTAAAGGCAATGCCTTACAAGGCGCCAATAATGGTTATTTTATTACCACACCCAGCAGTGCTGTTGTAGGATTGAAAAGTTTTACTATTTCATTTTGGGTAAATTCTCCACAAAATACAAATGGTACTTTTGGTTTGGTTTGCTTATCAAATACCAAGGATTTTTGGGGAAATATTGATATCTTCTTCGAAAATGGCAGCACACCTGCCAATGCCAATTTAAAAGCACACATTGAAAATTGGGTTACCCCAACAACCAATAATGATCAATGGCTGGGAAGTTTTGCCGCAGGCAATATCTGGAATAAATGGTCGCATATTGTATTAACGTATGATGCAACCACTTCTACCTTTGTTACGTACCTGAATGGCAGTGCCATTAATACAAAAGTAAAAGCGGGAAACGGGCCATTAACTTTTCAAAATGCCTCTGCTTTAATTTTTGGCACTATGCAATTTAATACAACCCCATCTTTAGGTACGGCTGGTGGCCCCCAGGGTTGGGCCAGTTATATGCCGGGGGCAATGGATGAAGTGCGTATTTATAATAAAGCCATTGTATCAGCAGATGTAAAAGCTTTATATCAGTTGCAGAATTTAGGTAAATAATTCTTTCATTTTTGTAAAATCAGAAGTGCATCCTGTATTCATCTTGCCAGCTGCAGGATGCACTTTTTACTGTAAATATGAAACTTCTCTTTAAAAAAAGTATCATTGTTTATATACTTTTTGCATTTTTTTTTGGATGCAAAAAAAAAGATACACCTATTGCACCAACTCCTACACCTGCACCTGCTTCATTTAGCCTCAATAGTTTAAAAGTAAATGGGGCTTACAATGGATTTACCTATTACAATGTAAATCCCAAACCATCTGTTTTATTTTCATTTACTGCACCGCTCAGTAATAGCTCGTTGGCAAACAGCATACAATTAGTGGGTAGCAGTGGTGTAGTTATTCCTATCAATACTACATTACAAAATAATGATAGTGCCGTTTTAATACAACCCCTTAACAACATCAATCCCATAACGTTATATACCTTAAAAGTTTCTACGGCGCTGCAATCAAAAGCAGGAGGGAATTTGCAATCACCTGTTTCCGTTAAATTAACCACAGCTATTGATTCAACCGATAAATTTTCGCAAATTGCTGATACAGCCCTGCTCACCTTAATCCAACAACAAACCTTCAGATATTTTTGGGATTTTGGCCATCCGGTAAGTGGTATGGCAAGAGAAAGAAATACATCGGGCGATGTGGTAACAACCGGCGGTACCGGTTTTGGTATCATGAGTATGCTGGCAGGTATTAATCGTGGATTTATTTCCAGAACCGATGGATTGAATCGAATCAATACCATAGTTTCATTTTTGACAAATAATTGTACACGATATCATGGCGCTTTTGCGCATTGGATAAATGGTGCTACCGGTGCAACAGTTCCCTTTAGTACCCGGGATAATGGGGCAGATTTAGTAGAAACCTCTTTTTTAATACAGGGATTATTATGTGCCCGTCAATATTTTAATGGCACCAATACACAGGAAGTGAATTTACGTAACAATATCAATACATTATGGGATGGAGTGGAATGGAACTGGTTTACACAAAATAATCAACAGGTATTGTACTGGCATTGGAGCCCCAATTATACTTGGGCAATCAATATGCCTATTAAAGGATGGAATGAAGCATTGATTACATATATATTGGCTGCATCTTCCACTACATCTCCCATTAGTCAGGCAGTATATACCAATGGATGGGCCTCGAATGGGGGTATGAAGAACGGAAATACTTATTACGGAAATGTATTACCGTTAGGTCCAACATTAGGCGGTCCGTTGTTTTTTGCACATTACTCTTTTTTGGGTATTAATCCCAATAATTTGAATGATGCCTATGCTAATTACATGGCGCAAAACACCGCACACGCTAAAATTAATTATGCTTATTGTGTGGCTAATCCTGCAGGTTACAATGGATATAGCAGTTCAGTTTGGGGGCTTACGGCCAGCGATGATAATGTTTCCGGCTATTCTGCTCATTCCCCTACTAACGATGTGGGCGTAGTAAGCCCTACTGCTGCTATTGCTTCTTTGCCTTATACACCAACTGAGTCTATGGCCGCTATCCGTTTTTTTTATTACAAATTAGGCGATAAAATTTGGGGCCAATACGGTTTTACAGATGCTTTCAACCTAACTAATATTTGGTTTGCCGGTAGTTACCTGGCCATTGATCAGGGGCCTGAAATTATTATGATTGAAAATTACCGGTCGGGTTTGTTATGGAACTTATTTACATCCTGCCCCGAAGTACAACAGGGTATGCGTAATTTAGGCTTTACGGCACCTTATCTGTAAACACAAAAGGCTATTAAAATAGGTACAAATGAAAAAAACACTATTATTACTATGCTGTATTTGCGCAATATTTTCTTCCAATATTGCACAGCATAAACACATTCAACCAAAATTATCTGATACAGCACTTTTAGATTTGGTGCAACAACAAACTTTTAAATATTTTTGGGATTTTGCACATCCTGTAAGTGGCATGGCTCGTGAACGCAGTAATGTGGCTTATGACTATGGGGATGAAGTAGTAACTACAGGTGGCACCGGATTTGGAATCATGGCCATGATTGTGGCTGCAGATAGAAAATGGCTGCCACGGGATACCATTGCTGCACGATTACTGAAAATGATTCGCTTTCTTTCTAAAGCCAATTCTTATCATGGTGTATTCCCGCATTGGATGAATGGCAGTACCGGCATTACAATTCCATTTAGCCGTAAGGATGATGGTGCCGATTTGGTTGAAACAGCTTATTTGTTTCAGGGCTTATTGTGTGCACGACAATACTTCACCAACAATAATGCAGTTGAAACAGAAATCAGAAACCGTATTAATTGGTTGTGGAATGATATAGAATGGAATTGGTTTACCAAAGGCGGACAAACAATTTTGTACTGGCACTGGAGCCCCAATAATGGTTGGGCCATGAATTTTCCTATTCGTGGGTTTAATGAATGTTTAATCACTTATGTGTTAGCAGCATCGGGTAACCGTTATCCTGTTCCGGCCGATGTATACCATCAGGGATGGGTACAAAGCGATTTTTTTAAAAATGGCAAACAGTTTTATGGTATTACCTTGCCGTTGGGCTTTGATGGTGGCGGTCCATTATTTTTTTCTCAATATTCTTTCTTAGGTCTTGATCCACGTGGGTTAAAAGACCGTTATGCAGATTACCGGGAGCAAAACCGTAATCATACTTTAATTAATCATGCTTATTGTTTAGCTAACCCAAAGCAATTTAAAGGGTATGGACCTAACTGCTGGGGTTTAACCGCCTGCGATACCTATAATGGTTACAACGCATTTTCTCCAACGAATGATGAAGGAACCATAGCGCCTACTGCTGCCTTGTCCGCATTCCCTTACACACCGGAATTTTCTATGCAGGCACTGCGTTTTTTTTATGATAGCCTTGGTTCAAAATTGTGGGGCGAATATGGGTTTAAAGATGCTTTTAACTTATCCAAAAACTGGTATGCTTCTTCCTACCTGGCCATTGATCAGGGGCCTATTGTTGTGATGATAGAAAATTATAGAACGGGATTGTTATGGAAGTTACTCATGAGTTGTAAAGAAGTACAGGGTGGTTTAACGAAATTGGGTTTTGAAAGTCCGTGGTTGCAACCAAAAAATCATTAAACCATGAAGAAAATTTTTATTTTATTTTTCATAACAGTTGGCTGTATAAATGGGGTGCAGGCACAGGGTCAGCAAGCAACCTTTTGTAACCCCATTAATATTGATTATGGTTATACCCCCATTCCCAATTTCAGTGAAGCCGGCCGGCATCGCGCTACTGCCGATCCGGTAATTGTTCGCTATAAAAATGATTATTATTTGTTTTCTACCAATCAATGGGGATATTGGTGGAGCAATGATATGTTGAAGTGGAATTTTGTTTCCCGAAAATTTTTACGTCCATGGAATGCCGGCTATGATGAGCTTTGCGCACCTGCAGTAGGCGTATTAGGTGATACGATGATTGTATTTGGCTCAACCTACACCACTAATTTTTCTGTTTGGATGAGTACTAACCCTGAAGCTAATGAATGGAGGCCTTTGGTTGATTCTTTTTCGATAGGCGGATGGGACCCCGATTTTTTTGTAGATACCGATGGTAAATTATACATGTATAATGGCAGCAGCAATCGGTATCCATTATACGGCATTGAGTTAAACAGAAGTAATCTTGCTCCCATAGGTACCAGAAAAGAAATGTATTTATTAGAACCCTGGCGTTATGGGTGGCAGCGTTTTGGCGAATTTATGGATAACACATTTTTAGATCCGTTTATTGAAGGTGCCTGGATGACGAAACACAATAATAAATATTATTTACAATATGGTGCACCCGGCACCGAAATGAGTGGTTATGCCGATGGTGTAGTGGTAGGTAATCATCCTTTAGGCCCATTTACGCCGCAATCTGATCCGCTTTCATTTAAACCCGGTGGCTTTGCACGTGGCGCCGGGCATGGCAGTACTTTTCAGGATCCATGGAATAACTGGTGGCATGTTTCCACCATGGTAATCAGTGTGAAGAATAATTTTGAACGAAGGCTGGGTATTTGGCCTGCCGGTTTTGATAAAGATGATGTGATGTATTGTAATACTTCATTTGGCGATTATCCGCATTATCTGCCACAGGTTGTACAAAATGGTAATCATGCTACACTTAACGGTAGTGGCTTTACGGGATGGATGCTCTTAAATTATAATAAACCTGTTCAGGTTTCTTCTACTTTAGGTGGTTTTGAACCCAATAATGCTGTGGATGAAAATATTAAAACCTATTGGAGTGCTGCTACAGGCAATAAAGGCGAATGGATTCAAACCGATTTGGGCGCTATTGATTCGGTATTTGCTATTCAAATTAATTATGCCGATCAGGATGTGGATAGTAATTTCCTGGGTAAACAATTAGGCACTTTTCATCAATATAAATTATATCAGTCGGTCGATAGTAAAAACTGGTCGGTATTGGTGGATAAATCAAATAACAAAACCGATATATCGCAGGAATATGTAGAGTTACCTTATCCTGTAAAAACCCGATTCATCAAATTGGAAAACATACACATGCCTACCGGAAAATTTGCCATTAGTGGATTGCGTGTTTTTGGAAAAGGAATGGGTAGTGCTCCTGATTCTGTTAAAAACTTTATTGTTTTACGAACAGAGAAAGACAAGCGAAGTGCCTGGCTGAAATGGCAAACAGTTGATAATGCTTATGCGTATAATATTTATTTTGGAACACTGCCCGATAAGCTATACAACTCCATTATGGTATATAACCAAAATGAGTATTGGTATAAAGGAATGGATAAAGAAAAACCTTACTATTTTTCCATTGAAGCCATCAACGAAAATGGCATTTCAAAAAAAACAAAGCCTGTTCGGGTAGAATAAATCTGCGAAACCTAAATAAAATTGTATGAAAAAAACGTATTTATTATTTGTTGCTTTGATGGCGTTCAGTTATACAGCCATTGCACAAACTGTAGCTGCTACTGCTAAAATGAATCAATTCATTGATCAATTAATGCAAAAAATGACCCTGGATGAAAAAATTGGTCAGCTAAATTTATTAACCCCCGGTGGTGGAATTCCTACCGGTTCTGTTGTAAGTACCGATGTTGAAACCAAAATTAAAAAAGGCCAGGTGGGTGGTTTGTTTGGTGTAATTGGTGCCGATAAAGTATTACAGGCACAACGGCTGGCAGTGGAAAAATCCAGGTTACATATTCCCTTAATTTTTGGTTCTGATGTGATTCATGGCCATAAAACAACATTCCCCATTCCTTTAGGGCTGGCTTGCAGTTGGGATACCACTTTAATTAAACAAACTGCACGTGCTGCAGCGGAAGAAGCTACTGCCGATGGATTAAGTTGGGCTTTCTCACCCATGGTAGATATTTGCCGCGACCCCAGATGGGGGCGTATTGCCGAAGGTGCAGGCGAAGATGCTTTTTTAGGTAGTGCTATTGCCGGTGCCATGGTGCGTGGTTATCAACAGAATAATCTTCGGCAGGATAATACCGTTATGGCTTGTGTAAAGCATTTTGCCTTATACGGCGCCGCGGAAGGTGGCCGCGATTATAATACAGTAGATATGAGCCGGATCAGAATGTATAATGAATATTTGCCGCCATATAAAGCCGCTATTGATGCCGGTGTAGGTAGTGTAATGAGTTCATTCAATGTAATTGATGATATTCCGGCAACGGGTAACCGTTGGTTGTTAACCGATTTATTGCGAAAGCAATGGCAATTTAATGGGTTTGTGGTGAGTGATTATACTTCAGTAAATGAAATGGAAGCGCATGGCTTAGGTAATTTGCAACAGGTTTCTGCATTAGCACTAAAAGCAGGTTTGGATATGGATATGGTGGGTGAAGGATTTCTAACTACTTTAAAAAAATCATTGCAGCAAGGTAAAGTAATCCTAAATGATATTAATACTGCCTGTAGAAGAATACTGGAAGCCAAATATAAATTGGGATTATTTGAAAATCCATATCGTAATGTTTCATCCGAAAGGGCTGCTGTTATTTTATCACCCGATCATTTAGCGCTTTCCAGAAAAGCAGCTGCCAAAGCCTGTGTATTATTAAAAAACAACCATAACGTATTGCCTTTGCAACGTAAAGGTACCATTGCATTGGTTGGACCATTAGCCGATAGCCGCCGCAATATGTTGGGTACCTGGAGTGTGGCAGGCGATTGGCATAAAGCGATAACATTGAAAGAAGGAATGGAAAAATTAGCTGCGGATCAGGTGAAAATAATCTATGCCAAAGGTGCTAATATTTCTGATGATACCCTGTTCAATCATAAAGTAAATGTGTTTGGTCCCGAAATTGAAATGGGAACCGCTTCATCCGATGCCATGATTCAGGAAGCAGTGGCTGCTGCGCAAAAGGCAGATGTAGTAGTAGCTGCATTAGGTGAAGCCGCCGATATGTCGGGCGAATCATCCAGCAGGGCAGATATAGGGTTGCCGGAAAGCCAGCAAAAACTTTTAAAGGCTTTAGTACAAACCGGAAAACCGGTCGTAATTGTGTTGTTTAACGGCAGACCATTGACGTTAGTAAAAGAAAGCCAAATGGCTACCGCTATACTCGATGCATGGTTTGGCGGCACCGAAGCCGGCAATGGCATTGCAGATGTTTTATTTGGTGTAGAAAATCCTTCCGGTAAATTAACCGCTTCTTTTCCCTATAGTGTAGGTCAAATTCCGGTGTATTACAATCACTTAAATACTGGCAGACCTTATGTTTTAGGTGGCCCAACCAAATTCAAATCAGATTATTTGGATATTCCCAACGCACCCCTGTTTCCGTTTGGTTATGGATTAAGTTATACCCGGTTTCTATATTCACCCATCACCTTATCTGATACTATTTTAAAAAATGGCACTACCATTCATGCCATGGTGAAGGTGACCAATTCCGGTAATTACGATGGTGAAGAACTGGTACAATTGTATCTGCGCGATGAAGTGGCTTCTATTAGCCGCCCGGTTAAAATGCTGAAAGGATTTCAAAAAATAGTTTTGAAAAAAGGTGAAACCAAAACAGTTGATTTTCCCATACAGGTAGATGCTTTAAAATTTTACAACAGTCGTTTAGAACCTGTTGCCGAACCCGGGAAATATGAAGTGATGATTGGTACGAATAGTGATGTGGTACAAACTGCTTCGTTTACTTTCAATAATCGATAAATTTTTTAGCAGTCGTTTTTGTTAGATTGGGCCTATTGCAATTTTTTGCAATGGCCCTTTTTTTGCTGTATTCATAACAGCATGGTTGTTAGCCGTATTTTGTTTATCTTTTCTTTGAAATTAAAAGGTATGCAACCAAATTATCTGCCGCTGCTGCAACATTTAAAAGCCCATTATCAAACCGGCATTACAAAGGATTATGTTTTTAGAAAAAACCAATTAGAACTTTTAAAAGCAGCTATTCTGGCAAATGAGCAGGAATTATATGCTGCTTTGCAAGCTGATTTGAAGAAAAGCAAAGAAGAGGCCTGGGTAACGGAGATGGGTATGTTGATTGCTGAAATTAATCATGCACTGCGGCATTTGAAACAATGGATGAAACCAAAAAAAGCAGGTACCAATTTGGCTAACTTACCTTCGGTGAGTAAGGTTTATGCTGAACCCTGGGGCGTTGTGTTGATTATTTCACCTTGGAATTATCCGGTGCAATTATTATTAAGTCCTTTAGTGGGTGCTATTGCAGCCGGTAATGTGGCGGTTGTAAAACCCAGTGAATTTGCCGCCGCAACAGCAAACGTATTGCAAAAAATAATTGATGCAACATTCCCACAAAATTATATCTGCTGTGTGCAGGGCGATGGTGCTCAGGTAGTACCTGCATTATTGCAGGCATTTACATTCGATTATATTTTTTATACGGGCAGCACGGCCGTGGGTAAAATTATTTACAAAATGGCTGCTGAAAATTTAGTACCTGTTACATTAGAATTGGGTGGTAAAAGCCCTTGTGTGGTGGATAAAGATGCCAGTATTGCTGTTGCGGCAAAACGGATTGCGGTTACCAAATTTTCAAATTGCGGACAAATGTGCGTGGCACCGGATTATATTTTGGTACATGCATCTATATATGATGCATTTGTGCAGGAAATGAAAAAAGTGATTCTACAATTTTTTGGAGATGATGCTGCCAACAATGCCGATTATGGTAAAATGATGAATGAAAAACAATGGAATAGAGTAGTGGGTTATTTACAACAGGGAACAGTATTAGCTGGAGGGGCCTTTCAAAAAGAAAATTTATTCATTGCACCTACATTGTTAGCGGTATCTGATTTGAATGCTGCCGTAATGAAAGAAGAAATTTTTGGTCCGGTATTGCCGATACTTTCTTTTTCATCACCTGCAGAGGTAGAATCGATTGTTTCCGCTAATCCTAATCCGTTAGCCTTTTATATATTCACACAATCGCAAAAAAATGGGGAATACTGGATACAAAAAATACCTTCCGGCGGTGCTTGTATTAATAATGCCAGTTGGCATTTAACCAATCCTGATTTGCCTTTTGGCGGAAGGGGGAATAGTGGTTTAGGCGCTTATCACGGCCAATATTCTTTTGATACGTTCAGTCATCAAAAAGCAGTGATGCAAACACCGGTTTGGTTTGATCCGGCTATAAAATATCCGCCTTTTAAAGGTAAACTGAAATTGTTTAAATGGCTGATTAGATAATTCTTTCATTTTTTGAACATCTAATCACAAGTTTTGTTACGCTTGAAATGAATGTATGACCATTAAACAAAGTTTTTTGAAATGGATATACCCGGTTACCATGCAATTGGGTAAATGGCTGCCCACTCAAATAAATAGTTTGGAAAATGTGGAGCAGGTAGTACCGCCCGAAAATTTTTATGCCTTACACGCCCAAACAACGGATGGTACTGTTGTTGATTTTTCCATTTTAAAAGGTAAAAAAGTGTTGATAGTAAATACAGCCAGTTTTTGCGGATTTACTGCGCAATATGCTGAATTGGAACAACTATATGAACAATACCGTGATAAATTGGTGATTCTGGGTTTTCCATCGAACGGTTTTAAAGGGCAGGAGCCGGATACCAATAATGAGATTGCGCAATTTTGTACCCTGCATTACGGGGTGCAATTTCCGTTGATACAAAAATCGGTGGTAATCAAATCAACACAACAGCATCCTGTATTTCAATGGCTGAGTGATGCGCATAAAAATGGATGGAACAATCAGGCACCGGTGTGGAATTTCAATAAATATATAGTGAATGAAAAAGGTGTTTTAATGCATTACTTTTCTTCGTTTGTTTCGCCTTTATCTCCAAAATTATTGGCTGCTATTGAACAATGAGGCAGTTATTGCCATTTGCTGCCCAGCGATACGAACGTACAAGAGTGCGACGCAGGGAACGATGCACAATGTGATACAGCCGGTAACATAACCCTACACCGGGCATTTTTCATGATAGTTGATCAGTTCAATAGGCGTACGCTCAAAACTATAACCTGCATAATTCTGTTCAATCCCGGTTAAAATGGACAGCACTTCTTCGGTTTCTTTTACGGTAACCAACCTGTTTCTGTAATCTTTAATGCCGGGTAAGCCTTTTAAATAATTGGCATAGTGGCGGCGCATTTCATTAATGCCCACAATTGGACCTTTCCATTCTACCGATTTCAGTAAATGTTTTTTACAAACGTCAATGCGTTCCCGTATGGTTGGTGAAGGTAATAGGGTTTTTGTTTCGAGATAATGTTTAATTTCCCTGAAAATCCAGGGATAACCAATGGCAGCGCGGCCAATCATAATGCCATCTGCGCCATAACGGTTTTTGTATTCAAACGCTTTTTCAGGTGAGTCAATATCGCCATTTCCAAAAATGGGTATGTGTATGCGTGGGTTGTTTTTTACTTTGGCAATGAGTGTCCAGTCGGCTTCTCCTTTATACATTTGCGAACGGGTACGGCCATGAATGGCTAAAGCTTTAATGCCCACATCCTGCAGGCGTTCGGCTACTTCTTCAATATTTTTAGATTGTTCGTCCCAGCCCAAACGGGTTTTTACCGTTACGGGTAAATGGGTTGATTTGACTACCGATTCAGTTAAACGTACCATTAAATCCACATCTTTCAATACGCCGGCACCGGCGCCTTTACTCACCACTTTTTTAACAGGGCAGCCAAAATTAATATCTACCAAATCGGGTTGTACGGTTTCAACAATTTTAGCGCTGAGCGCCATGGCTTCTTCATCGCCGCCAAAAATTTGAATGCCGATGGGGCGTTCATAATCAAATATGTCTAATTTTCTTCTGCTTTTAATGGCATCACGAATCAATCCCTCACTCGAAATAAATTCAGTGTACATTAAATCGGCTCCATTCTCTTTACATACTGCCCTAAATGGCGGATCGCTTACATCTTCCATAGGCGCCAGTAATAAAGGAAAGGGCGGTAAGCTGATGTTTCCTATTTTTACCATTCCATTAAAAATTAATTGGTTTGTAAACAACCAAAGTGCAAATTTACAATCTTAGCAATAAATGAACGATATGTTTGACAATACAAATCCCGAACAGGCCGGTTTTGATGCCTTTACGGCTGAAAAGCCTGTTTTACGCAGTGGTAAAATTTCTTATTTTGGGCAATTGGCAATTTTAACAGGCTTTGCCGGTATTGGCATTGTAATTAGTGGTGTATTGGCGATAATGATTTGGATGATCATGACAAATCAGTCGCTTACCGGCATGGCTACCGGTATTTTATTGCCTGCTTATGCCAATGCAGCTAAACTCATTCAATTGGTCATGTCGTTTTGTATGTTTTTTTTACCGGCTTATTTTTTAGCGCTCATCATTAGCCGCAAGCCGCTGCAATACATGCAATACAATCGTCAATTGAATATGCGCCAGGTGTATTTGGTAATTGCCATGGTGTTTGTGGGTTTGTTTTTGAGTGGCGCTTTAACAGAACTGAATCAGATTATTCCTATTCCAAAAAAATGGGAAATCAGTTTTAAGGCTATGGAAAAAGCCTATACCGATGGTGTAAAGAGTATGGCATCGATGAAAAACATGGGCGATTATTTGTATACCTTATTGGTTATTGCCATAGCGCCGGCTATTTTTGAAGAAACCTTTTTTAGAGGAGGCTTACAAAATATTTTGGTGAAATGGACGAAGAATGCTGCGGTGGGTATTACTATTACCAGTGTTATTTTTAGTGTTGCACATACCAGTTATTATGGTTTTTTACCCCGTTTTGGGTTAGGCATTATTTTAGGTTACATTTATTACTATGGTAAAAATATATGGCTGAATATTTTATTGCATTTTTTGAACAATGGCTTTGCAGTTACCATGTTGTATTTTGCTACCAAAAACGGGCAACTAAAAGAGGATGCGTTGGATGACACCACTTTCCCGTGGTATATTAGTATTGTGGCAGTAATTGTTTTAGTGGCATTATTTAAGTATTTTAAACAGGTTACGACACAGCAGCAGGCATTTGATGAAACTTTATGAAAGATAAAACTACCTGGTATTTGTTGTTCAGTACAAAGAATGTTCCGAAAGCCAGTATTATTAAAGGAGTTTTGGAGGAAAATAGTATTCCTGTTCAGGTGCTGAATAAATTAGACAGTAGTTACCTGATTTTTGGCCAAATTGAAATATATGTGCCTTTGCATTTAAAAGATGTGGCCCAACATTTATTACAACAGTCACTTTTAAACTAATATTTTGAACCTATTGCTATGGCATTGAACCTGCAAACCTTTAAAACCCGAACGTTAACTGCATTGCTGTTTGTGATCATCATGCTGGCAGGATTACTCATTAATCAATGGAGTTTTTTTATATTGTTTACCATTATTCATTTTGGCTGCTGGCACGAGTATCAGCAATTAATCAAAAAAATATACCCTCCTTATAACGGTATTGGCCTGGTGCATGAGTATGGTATTATGTTTTTAGGCTGGTGTTTTATGGTGTGGCGTTTTCATAAACCTTATCCATTAGGTCAGGTAACCCTATATGGTTTGGGTTGGTATTTGTTTTTACTCATGGCTGTTTTTTTAATGGCTAAAGAAATTGTGTTTAAAAAGCAAATTGATTTGAAAATAATTGGCTACTCCACATTAGGGCTATTATATATTTCATTGAGCTGGAGTTTAATGATGGATATTCGTATTGGTTTTTGGCCGGTTGCAGGTATAGATAGTTTACAAATATTTCCAGGGTTAGCTGTTGTGTTGTTATTAATTGCTACCATTTGGATCAATGATACGATGGCCTATCTGGTTGGTTCTTTCATTGGTAAAACACCACTTTCCGCCATCTCACCCAAAAAAACCTGGGAAGGTACCATTGGCGGTGCAGTTATAGCCATTATTTTGGCTACTTTTTTGGCCGTACAATTTACAGGTATCTTGCTCAACATAGCATGGGGTATCACCATTATTGCAGCTGTGGCAGGAACATTAGGCGATTTATGGGAAAGCAAATTAAAACGCATGGCCGGGGTAAAAGACAGTGGACAAATTATGCCCGGACATGGCGGGTTTTTAGACCGGTTTGATTCTTTGCTGTTAGCCACGCCGATAATTTGGTTGTTTTTATGGGCCATGAGCGGATTTCCACTTTAAACTAACAGTTACAACTTCTGTTTGCTGCTAACGTTAGTTAGTGTATTTTTGTGCAATGGGAAGAATTAAAACCGATACCAATAACTCTCGCAAAGCAGTAATTGTAGCCAAAGCAGCTACTTTATTCAAAGAAAAAGGTTATAAAGCTGCCAGCATGCGTGAACTGGCTGATATAGTGGGTGTAGAAGCAGCCAGCCTCTATAACCATATAAAAAGCAAAAGTGAATTGCTACATGAAATATGTTTTAGTGTAGCCAATCGCTATGGCCATTTTATGGAATCAGTTGAGGCAGAATCGTGCAGTAGCATTAAAAAAATTGAAAAAATACTGCGTTTCCACATCCATGGCATGATTGAGCATTTTGATGAAGTATATGTGAGCGATAGGGAGTGGAAATATTTGGAAGACCCCTATTTGTCTAATTTTCAAAATCAACGGCGTACCTATCGCAAACGTTTTGCTGCCATTATAGAAGCCGGTATTCAAAAAAAAGAAATAAAATCCATTGATGCCACTACTGCTGTACTCATTATGCTACACGCCATTAGCGGTATTGAAAGCTGGCACCGAAGTAAACAACGCATTAGCGGTGATGCATTAGAAGAAAATATGATTACCATTTTGGTAGGCGGTTTGAAAAACTAATGGCTGCTTTACAATAAACTAATTTTTTCATTTAAAACATTTACTGTGTCACATTTTTATCCGGTAAAAGTGAATGAAGTGTACCATGAAACCGATTCGGCAGTGGTAATTGGTTTCGATATTCCCAATGAATGGAAATCCATTTTTGCCTATAATGCCGGTCAATATATTAACCTGCGCACATGGATAAATGGTAACGAAGTGCGAAGAACCTATTCATTATGTACACCACCTTCTGAGCAACGGTGGTGCATTGGCGTTAAACTATTGCCCGACGGTGTTTTTTCCAATTATGTCTTTCGTCATTTACAACCCGGCGATACGATTGAATTAATGCCGCCAATGGGTAAATTCTATACGCCGTTACATGCTGAGCAACAAAAAAATTATGTAGCATTTGCTGCAGGCAGTGGCATTACGCCCATTTTGGCTATTATTACTGCTACCCTGCAAACTGAGTCTAAGAGCAACTTTACATTAGTGTATGGCAATAAAAGCCGTACCGATATGATGTTTAAGGAGAGATTAGAAGCATTGAAAAATAAATATATGGAACGTTTTGTACTCATTCCCGTTTTTAGCCGCGAACGAGTGGAAGCTCCATTAAACGAAGGGCGTATTGATGCAGAAAAATGTGCAGTGTTAACCAGGCAGTTGGTGGATCTTTCTGCCGACGAATTATTTATTTGTGGCCCATCTGAAATGATTACGGCGGTAAAAGATTTTCTTGTACAAAAAGGAATTTCCGAACAACATATTCATTTTGAATTGTTTACTGCATTGAATGCTAAGCCCAGAACTGCAACTGCCATCAATCCGGTTATTGCTAATAACACCGAAAGTAAAATCACCATTCAATTAGATGGGCATCGCTTTTATTTTCCATTGGCAGCTAATGGGATGAGTATTTTAGATGCAGCCCGCCAACAGGGTGCCGATGTGCCTTATGCCTGTAAAGCGGGGGTTTGTTCTACCTGCCGGGCTAAATTAATAAAAGGTAAAGTGAATATGGAGGTAAATTATGCTTTAGAACCCGATGAAGTGGCGGCCGGTTTCATCCTCACTTGCCAAAGTCACCCTGCTTCTGATGGAGTTTGGGTAGATTATGATGTTAAATAAGCTAACAATTGTTAGCAAGCAACGGGTATTTTCTTATTTTTGAAATCTAAATGGTTGTGGTTATGGATACAACAATGTTGTTTGCACAATTTCAAAAAAAAATTGACCAGGACATAAAAATTGAGCCTCAGGATTGGATGCCCGATGAATATCGTAAAACACTCATTCGTCAAATTTCGCAACATGCGCACAGCGAAGTAGTAGGTATGTTACCGGAAGGGAATTGGATTACCCGGGCACCCTCACTAAGGCGTAAAGCCATTCTGTTGGCTAAAGTGCAGGATGAAGCCGGCCATGGCCTGTATTTATATTCCGCTGCCGAAACCCTGGGTATTACCCGCGATGAAATGTACCAACAGTTACATAGCGGCAAAGCAAAATATTCTTCCATTTTCAATTATCCCACCATTAGTTGGGCAGATATGGGTGCCATTGGCTGGTTGGTTGATGGAGCTGCCATTATGAATCAGGTACCTTTATCGCGTTGCTCTTATGGCCCTTATGCCCGTGCCATGGTGCGTATTTGTAAAGAGGAAAGCTTCCATCAGCGTCAGGGTTTCGAAATTTTATTAACTTTATCAAAAGGTACCAAAGCACAACGCAAAATATGTCAGGATGCCATTAACCGTTGGTGGTGGCCTTCTTTAATGATGTTTGGCCCTACGGATAATGATTCACCCCATACCGCACAAAGCATGCTTTGGAAAATTAAACGTTTTACCAACGATGAACTCCGCCAAAAATTTGTGGATGTATGTGCCGAACAAGTTAAATTTTTAGGGATGACACTACCCGATAAAGATTTAAAATGGAATGAAGAAAGACAACATTATGATTTTGGCCCCATTAACTGGGAAGAATTTTGGAATGTGGTAAAAGGGAATGGCCCCTGTAATAAAGAAAGGCTGGCCACCCGTGTACAGGCATGGGAAGATGGTGCATGGGTGCGTGATGCAGCTTTGGCATATGAAGAAAAAAAAGCAGTAAGGCAGTACCGTTATGATGCTGAAAATGAAAACACTAAAATGCCTGTATCGTAATTCATTTGGATAGTTTATAAAATAACAAGTATGTTAACATTGATACGAAAATATTTTTATGGAGATTATGGTGAGATTGAAAATGGTGCGCCACCTGCTCCTCCATCACGTGAATGGCCATTGTGGGAAGTATTTATTAGAAGCAAACAGGGACTTGACCATAAGCATGTAGGTAGTTTGCATGCCACTGATGCTGCCATGGCTATTGAAAACGCAAGGGATGTATATACCCGCAGAATGGAAGGAGTGAGCATTTGGGTAGTGGAAAGCAGGCATATTCATGCTTCCAATCCCGATGAAGCAGAAGCTTTGTATGATCCTGCCAACGATAAAATTTACCGGCATCCAACTTTTTATCAACTGCCCGATGAATTGAAATACATGTAATTACTTTACCGGTTTAATTTAAAATGAATGAATGCTGAATCAATGATACCAAATCATAATGCAGTTACCGATACAACCATTAATGCTATGCTGCAATTAGCAGATGATAACCTGATCATGGGGCATCGGTGCAGTGAATGGTGTGGACATGGCCCCATTTTAGAGCAGGATATTGCATTAACCAATATTGCATTAGATTTTGTTGGGCAAGCTCGCAACTTTTATCAATATGCTGCAACTATATTACAACAAATGCCCAACGAAAAGGCATTAGCGTTGGTTGATTTTGATATGGTACCCGAACAAATTACCGAAGATAGCCTGGCCTGCTTACGCGATGCAGGTGCTTTTAAAAATCATTTATTGGTTGAGTTGCCTAATGGCGATTGGGCGCAAACCATGCTTAAAATATTCTTCTTTAGCGCTTATCGTTTCTATCTGTTTCAATTATTACAAAAGAATACCGATACACAATTGGCCGGCATTGCTGAAAAGTCGATCAAAGAGGTACAATACCATTTAAAGTGGAGTAGTGAATGGGTAATTCGGTTAGGAGATGGTACCGATGAAAGCAAAAACCGTATCCTGAAAGCGATGGATACTTTATGGCCTTATGCAGGTGAGTTATTTGGGCCTGCGAAATATGAATTGGAATGTTACCAGTTAGAGTCAATTGCATTCGAAACGCTTCGCGTAAACTGGCTTGAAAAAGTGAATCAAATTTTCGAAATGGCTACACTTCCGGCTCAGTCTTTTACCCAATGGCACCAGTCCGGTGGCAAGCAGGGTATACATACAGAATATCTGGGATATATATTAGCTGAAATGCAATTTTTGCCCAGAACTTTTCCCAATGCAACATGGTAAATGATATTCAACATACCGAAGCATCAGTTTGGCAACTATTGGCCACGGTGAGAGACCCGGAAGTGCCCGTTTTATCGGTGGTTGATTTAGGTATTGTAAGAAAAGTGGTTATCGTAAATGCAAACACTATTTCGATCATTATTACGCCCACTTATAGTGGTTGCCCGGCTATGGATGTAATCAACATGCAATTGCGTATGGTATTATTAGAGAATGGGTTTAAACAAGTGCATATTGAGCAGGTGCTTTCACCTGCATGGACAACAGGTTGGATGACAGAAGAAGGGAAAGAAAAATTAAGAGCTTACGGTATTGCACCTCCGTTACCCAAACAAACCGTTTGCCATCCCGATGTATTCCAGGAGGAAGAGGCGATTCAGTGTCCACATTGCTTGTCTTACCATACCCGATTAGTTTCCCGTTTTGGAAGTACGGCATGCAAAGCATTATATCAATGCTTAGATTGCAGGGAACCATTCGATTATTTTAAATGTCATTAATATAACTACATGGCCGAAATTATTTTTGAAATCAATAACGGTATTGCCTTTGTTACGCTGAACAGGCCTGAAAAACTGAATGCTTTTAACAGGCCAATGGCTTTGTTATTACAGGAAAAACTAACTGCCTGTAAAGATGCCGCTGTTCGTTGTGTGTACCTTACCGGTACAGGAAAAGGCTTTTGTGCAGGCCAGGATTTAGAAGAAATACCTGACCCCACTGGTACGGGAATGAACCGTATTTTAAAAGAACAGTTTAATCCAATTATTATTCAATTGCAGCAATTGCAGAAACCGGTGGTGGCTGCCGTAAATGGTGTAGCGGCCGGTGCCGGTGCTAATATTGCGCTGGCATGTGATATTGTGGTTGCGCATGAGCAGGCAACATTTATTCAGGCATTTTCTAAAATTGGTTTAATACCAGATAGTGGGGGCACTTATTTTTTACCCCGGTTAATCGGCTATCAGAAAGCAATGGCTTTGATGATGTTGGGCGATAAAGTTTCAGCAACCGAGGCTTGTACTATGGGTATGATTTATAAAATTTTTCAGGCAGGAGAATTTGAAACAGCCTCAAAACAATTGGCTAATACCCTGGCTGCCATGCCTACGCAGGCATTGGCATATATTAAACAAGCCTTGCAAACATCAGCAGATCAAACACTGGAAAAACAATTGGCATTAGAAGATGAGTTACAACAAAAAGCCGCTGCTACGCACGATTTTAAAGAAGGTGTAGCGGCATTCATGCAAAAACGGGCACCTCATTTTAAAGGCCATTAAAATTAATAACCATGCCGGAACACAATCCATTTGAACAGGTAGTAGCACAAATGATGAAAGATGATCTCTTTTCTCAATGGCTGGGTATTCAGGTATTGGAGATAAATGAGGGATATAGTAAAATAACTATGCAGGTACGGCCTGAAATGGTGAACGGACTGGGTATTGTGCATGGCGGTATTGCTTTTTCATTAGCCGATAGTGCTTTTGCCTTTGCCTGTAACAACCGCAATCAATTATCGGTGGCATTAGATACTTCAATTCAGTTTTTGAAGCCGGTGCATGTACATGATACATTAACCGCAGAGGCTATGGAATTACATAACGGAAAAAGTACGGGATTGTATCTGATTAAAATTTTTAATCAACATCAACACATGATTGCTTTGTTCAAAGGAACTTGTTTCAGAACCACCAAAAAAATTGTGGCATGATTTATCGTTTTCGTCAACACATACCCGTTATTCATCCTTCTGCATTTGTACATCCACAGGCCGCTGTAACCGGAAATGTAGTGATAGGGCATGATGTGTATGTTGGTCCGGGTGCTTCCATTCGGGGCGATTGGGGTAAAATTCTGATTGAAGATGGTTGCAATGTGCAGGAAAATTGTACTATTCACATGTTCCCCGGTGTAACAGTTGTTTTAAAACAAGGTGCCCATATTGGGCACGGCGCTGTTATTCATGGCGCTGCCATTGGGGCCAATTGCTTAGTGGGGATGAATGCGGTAATTATGGATAATGTTGTTTTGGGGGATGAATGTTTTGTGGGGGCATTAGCTTTTATAAAAGCCGATTCCGTATTTGAACGTAGAAGTTTAATTGTTGGCAATCCTGCCAAAAAAATAAAAGAGGTAAGTGATGAAATGATGCAATGGAAAACAGAAGGAACAAAATTATACCAATCCCTGCCCAATCAAATGAGAGAACACTGGGAAGCTTGCGAACCTGTCACCGAACTTCCATTAGCGGATCCTGACAGCGAACCTATTGTGGTTTATAAAACCTGGAATGAATCAAAACCGCATCAGTAAATACATTGCCGTACCTTCGCTCTTCAATCATGCTGTTATATAGTGTCTGAAAAAAACAATTTTATAGATTATATCCGGGTTTTTTGCCGTAGTGGCCATGGTGGAGCCGGCGCCAAACATTTTATGCGTAATAAATTAACCGCAAAGGGAGGACCTGATGGGGGCGATGGTGGCCGCGGCGGACATATTATTTTACGCGGTAATGCCAATTTATGGACGTTACTGCATTTGCGTTATTATAAAAATGTATTGGCCGAAAATGGTGAACCCGGTTCAAAAAACAATTGCACCGGCCATGATGGCGCCGATATTATTTTGGAAGTGCCATTAGGTACCATTGCCAAAGATGAATTAACCGGTAAAATTGAAGCTGAAATTTTAGAAGATAAACAGGAAGTAATTTGGTTGCGAGGGGGTAGAGGCGGTTTAGGTAATGCCAATTTTGCTACACCTACTAATCAGGCTCCGGAATATGCCCAACCCGGTGAACCGGGAACGGAGGGTTGGAAGTATTTAGAATTAAAAGTATTGGCTGATGTAGGGTTGGTGGGTTTCCCTAACGCAGGTAAATCTACCTTACTCAGCGTAATTACTGCTGCCAAACCTAAAATAGCCAATTATGCATTTACTACTTTAATTCCACAATTAGGGATGGTAGAATACCGCGATGGCAAAAGTTTTTGTATTGCCGATTTACCTGGTATTATTGAAGGTGCTGCTGAAGGAAAAGGGTTAGGCCATCGTTTTCTCAGGCATATTGAGCGCAATTCTGTATTGCTTTTTCTAATACCTGCCGATAGCAATGACCATGCATCAGAGTTTAAGATTTTATTAGATGAGTTAACTGCTTATAATCCTGAAATGCTGCAAAAAGATTTTATAATTGCCATTAGTAAGGCCGACATGTTGGATGATGAATTAAAAGAAGCCATCAGCCGGCAGTTACCAACACATATTCCTCATTTGTTTATTTCATCTGTTACCGGTCAGGGTTTAATGGCTTTAAAAGATGCACTTTGGCAAATGCTGAACAAGCCTGTTTCAGCTTAAATGGGTTATCATTTTTATTTGAAAATTATTATTTTAAAATAAAAATATATGTATATTTTAGAAGAATTTCAACTCATAAACAAACAAACGTTTGTATTTTATCTGGTAACAATTCGTTAATCTCATAATTTTTGATGCGGCGGGTTACCTTTTTTCTATTTTTGTATTAATGTTTGTATACAGTAGGCCTTACTGAATTTTTCTTCAACGCACCGCTTGCCTACTATGAAATAACCTATCTGGTTGGTTGTCAAATGAAATCAATTTTTTAAAAATCAAAAATGATGTTTCGGCATCAGCGGTACAGTATTGTTTCATTTAAAACCAAAAAACATGAAAAAAGCAGCATTAAACAAAGTAGCGAACAAATTTTTTGCAGGTAGTTTAGTAGCAGCAGCATTATTTTTATCAGTAAATGCCCATGCTGCTAATCACATCACCAAAGTTGAAAACAACGACAACAAAGTTCAAATTAAATATACCGGTAGCAATGATGAGTATTTGAATTTTACTGTATCATACAGCAACCCCACCGGTAACAAATTTGATTTAACTTTTTATGATGAAAGTGGTGATGTAATTTATTCTAACACTTTTAAAGATCAAAATTTTGTAAAACGTTTCAGCGTTCCAAAATCAGCTTATCAAAAATTAACAGTGGTAGTAAGCAATGCCAATGGGGTTGACCAAAAGAAATTTGACATTGCCATTCGCACCAAACAAGTGGATGACGTAAAAATCAGCCAACTTTAATTCATCTCAATTTTTAAATGAAAAAGCTATTGCATCAGATGTATGCAATAGCTTTTTAAGCATATGGATAGCAATAATTTAGCTGAATAAGTATTCCAAATCCTCTCTGCTCAATGATTTTACAAAGCCCTCATCGTCCGTAATTAAATCTCTGGCTAAGGTTTTTTTCCTTTCCTGTAAGTTTAAAATTTTATCTTCAACGGTATCGGTACAAATCATGCGATAAGCAAAAATATTTTTAGTTTGGCCAATGCGGTGCGTACGATCAATAGCTTGTTGTTCTACCGCCGGATTCCACCAGGGGTCAACAATATACACATAATCGGCAGCTGTTAAATTTAAACCAACGCCACCGGCTTTGAGTGAAATAAGAAATACCCTGCAACTTTCTTCATTTTGAAAACGTTCTATTGCTTTTTGTCTGCCATCTGCTGAAGTGCTTCCATCAAAATACTCGTAATCTATTCCCAGCTCATTTAATTTTTCTTTGATTAGTGCCAGCATACCCAAAAACTGAGAAAAGATCAATGCCTTATGGTTACTGATGTTTTCAGTAATTTCTCGGCCTAACTCTTCTAACTTTACTGAAACATTGGGGTATTTTTCATCTTCTTTAATAATAGCAGGGCTATCGCAAATTTGCCTGAGTTTCATTAACCCCTGCAAAATGGTTAGCTGCGATTTTTGAACACCTTGTGTATCTACCACGCCTAATATTTTTTCGCGAAAATCATTTCTATACGCATCGTAAATTTTTCTTTGTTCTGCACCCATTTCACAAAATAATACCATCTCTTGTTTTTCGGGCAAATCTTGAGCCACCTGTTCCTTAGTTCTTCTTAAAATAAAAGGATATAATAGTTTGCGAAGATGATCTTTCTGTTCTTTTTCATTGAATTTATCAATTGGTATGGCAAATTCCTGTTTAAAAAATTCAACGGTACCCAGCATGCCCGGGTTTAAAAAGTTCATTTGTGCAAAAATATCGAAGGTGTTGTTTTGAAGAGGTGTACCACTTAAACAAAGCCTGTTTTTTGCCTTTAATAAACAAGCTGCTTTTGTTACTTTACTGGAAGGATTTTTAATAGCCTGGCTTTCATCTAATACCACATAATCAAAGGGTATTTCAATGAATTGCTTAATATCGCTACGTAAAGTACCATACGTTGTAATAATGATATCATAATTACTATTGGTTAATGATTCTTTTTCTCTTGCCCCGCCGTGGTGTACATAATGCGATAATTCCGGTGTAAATTTTTTAATTTCATTTTGCCAGTTAAACATTAACGTAGTGGGGCATACCACTAAAGTTCTTAAATGGCCCTGGTTTTTTTTGATGTGATACATAAATGCCAATGCCTGTATGGTTTTACCCAAACCCATATCATCTGCTAAAATGCCACCCCACTGTACCTCTCTTAAATAATTGAGCCACTGAAAGCCACTTTCCTGATAAGGCCTTAACACACTTTGTAAATGTGTGGGTGCCGGTGTGGGTTGAATAGTATGATTCTCCTTTAATTTTTCGTATTTTTCTTCTAATTGTATAATTAATTCTTCATCATTTCGCCGGGCATACAATTCCTCAATTACACCAAAATGATACTTACTCAGTTTCATATTGGCATTCTTACCTTCTCCAATTCTAAATAACAGTGCATATTTTTTTAACCACTCTTCCGGTAAAATACCCAAAGTGCCATCGGTTAATTGTACAAACTGTTGTTTGTTGGCCAATGCTTTTTTTACGTCTGCCACCGTAATTTTTTGTTCGCCAAACTGAATCTCAACTTTTGCATCAAACCAGTCAGTGTGGGAACTGATAAAAATTTTGGTGGATGGTTTGGCTGTATTGAATCTGAATTTTTTCAGGTTTTCAAAACCATAAATGGGTGTTGCCCTGTCTTTCAGCGTATCTATAAACAGAAAGAACCAATTGTTTTTCAGTACATCAGTACCTTTTAACGCCAACGCAGTACCGTTACCTGATGGTAAAAAATGGGAATGCAGTTTTTCTATTTCTTTAATGAATGCTTGTTCTGCCTCTGTATTTCTGTAAATCATTAAAATGGTATCGCCCTGGGGTATAATGATTTTTTCATTATCGCCGGGTTTTACCTGATATCCCTGATAAGTGAATATGGGTTGAAACAATAAGTAATCGCCTTTTTCTTTGAGTAATACACCTGTTTCGGGTTTACTGTCTTTTATTTCTTTCCTGCGAATATTGCCAAACTGAATATTGTATTGTTTAGAAAGCGGAATGATAAATTGCTCTAATTTGGTTTTCCAATCCTCTGCTTCAATTACCATCTCGCCATTGGGTAAAAATTGTTCAATCAATAAAATATCTTCCGGTTTTTCCCAATTATAAAACCTGCCATTATTCAAAAATAAAAATGGGGTATTCATTTCGTTTTCATGTACGGCAATTTTACCTACCGGTAATTTGGCGTAACATGCTATACTGTATTGATTGTTTTTTTGTTGAATAAAGAATTCGGGAACCAATGTTTGTTGTTCAAACTCTGCAGGTTCAATATTGGCAGTAGTAAAATTTTTTCCGACCGGTAAATAGAAAGTGAAATTACTTTCTGCCAGTTCAACAAATAATTTTTTGAATTTAGGGTGCAGGTATTCATTAATGAGATGCTTGGTTTCTTCCGGCAATTCATCGCCATGTTGCTGAATAATATTGTCCCAAATGCCACTGAAGGGTGAGTTTCTCGTTAAATATCTGCTTACCTCAGTGGGTAATAATTTGCGTAATTGTTGTACCAGAATTTTATCTTCTTCATTAAACAATTCTGTGTTTACAAATTTGTTTAAATCAATCTTTTCTATTTTACCGGTGTATTTGCTGAAGTCTTCATCAATCTCTCCCTGAATGGCATCAATTTGCAGGTATGGATATTGCGGTTGGTTGAGCACTATAACGGTACCCAATTTTAGTTGTGCTTTGTTTATCGTTGTAGTTTCCGGTGCGGCCTGTTCTGTCACCATATTTTGTTGCCGGTTTCGCTCAATCAGATAGGAGGGTTGCGGTGCAGGTTCGGTGTTGATGTTTTGAGCAATACGTTTAATGCCTGGGTCTAAAACTTTTAAAAATGGTTTTCCATTGGTATAAGTAAATTCAAATTTGCCAGACAAATCATCGGTTAAGGAATAGCCGTATATGGATAATAATTTATTTTTTTCTTTGTCCCAGTTGCGGATGGTATCAAAATAATTAGGCCCGTAATTATTGAGTAATTGCAATAATACAATGGTTTTATGAACGCATAAGGGATGGTGGGTGTCGCTATTGCAATTACATCCCGTATCAAAATTGCGTTCTTCATTTTTTTGCAAAAAAATGGTGAACTTTTGTTCATCCATCAACAAATCAGCCACCACTTTTTCATCTTTTGCCTCAATAATATTGGCAGTATTGGAACGCACAAAGTTCTCAGCAAACGAATGATTTTCCTGACCGGTCAGCATTTTAATAAGCTTTACATCCAAAGCTTTCATTTTAACTACCGTATGCTTTTGGTTGTAGCTGATGTCTTTCTCGCCCAATACATTTTTATCAATCATTTCCTGTAATTGAAACAGGGCGCCTGCTTTGTGCCTGCATATTTCAGTTAAATTGTATGGACAGGTGCAGCGCAACGAAAGTGATTGCGGGTCTTTATAATGTTGTATATACACTTTATAAAAAGTGCCGTAAGTATCATCTTTTACTCTAAATACCACACTATTCATTAAAGCATCATGTTCAATCAGCTCTACATTTCCTAAAGCGTGAATTTTTTTTCCACGGCGTATCACTTCTTCTGCGCCATTATTGTAAATATGCTTAATTAAATAGGGTAATGCCATAATTCCCGAACACTGATAAATGAATAAATTGCTTTTCAAGGATGCCTTTTTACTGAAAAGGGCAATTTGCAAATTTATAACTTTGTGGCGTGGCAGGCGTCAAAAATTTTCGGGGCTATATGAAATGTTTGTTAAGGCCGATGGTTTAGTTTTTGGCTAAAAACTTTAATGAAAGGCAATTAATGCCCCATTTTCGTAACGTGGCAAAATATTGGCCACATTGGGTGTTATACAATATTCTAAATCTTCCTCCAGTCCGTACGCCGAAAGCCGGTGCCAGTGCGTTGTTTT
>JAKAKY010000152.1 GCA_021824365.1 Bacteroidota bacterium
TCAATATCATTAGCGTTGCGTTATAAATCGAACATATTCAATTGGTTATGATTTTGTTCTTTGAAATATTGTAATTGAGTCTGCTGAAACAGTTGATTTATGGGCATTCTTTCGAAAATGGATATGCTTAAAATCTGTAGAATTTCGTAGAGCGATTGCTGAAGCATAAATTTTTTCTTGGCGATGGCTACCAGAACATACACAGACACGGCTATCCAGACCTGCGTTTTTACTGCATTTTCTGAATGCCCCCAGAAGGATTTTATTTTCAGATGTTGCTTTATCCATTTAAAGAACAATTCTATTTTCCACCGGTGTTTATATAGCTGGGTTATTTCAAGGGCTGTGAGACGAAAGTTGTTGGTAAGAAAGATTAATACCTTTCCTGTTTCTTCATCATAGAACTTTATCCTGCGCATTTTCCCAGGATAGTCTTTTGCAGCATAATAGCCATTGAGCATGATGGTCTGGTCGCAAAAAACACCTTTTGTTTTATCCACTGTATGTGAATACAACCGCCGGTAGTTCATGTTGTCTTTGGTTCTTGTAACAAAGAAGGCATCACATTGATGAATTTTATAAAGTCGCTTGTAGTCTACATATCCTCTGTCCATTATATAAAAGCTATTGGCTTCAAAGGATATAACATCCAGCACATTTATGTCATGAACCGAAGCAGTGGAAAATAATATGAACTCAGGAATAGATGTTTTTAGATCTAACTGTGTGTGCAATTTGATACCTCCTTTGGTACTGCGGAAAGTAGCCCAATAAAAAGTAGATAAACACAAATCAATAGTAGTAGCATCTATGGCAAATACATTATTTTTCAACTGCAGTTCCAGGTCGTTATTACCTAAATACAGTTGCTTTGCCTGTTTGATAAGCAGCATGGCTAACTCTTCGTAAATATGATAAGAACGATTTTCATTGGCTCTGGTAAGTGTGCTGGTTGCCACTAATTCACCAATGCCCAGATGATAAAGTTTGTGCGCATTTGCTTTTAAACACAGTAATGTATCACTTAGACTTTCCCGATGGGTGATTTGGCCGAATGCCATGCATAGAAACTGTTTCCAGCAGCTAAATTCTTTTACCTTATACGCCCCTTTATGGCGCGTCACAAGGGTTTGAAAGGATGTAGAGGAAACCAGATCCATGATTTGAGAAAATACATATTTGCCTCCATTCATAATCGAATGATTTTCAGCAAATTGCAATTTTTTCTCTTCTCAAAAAATCAAATCGTCTTAGGCTGTAATTCGCCGCAAACTCAATACTGTCAATATTTTCAAAGAACTAATTATTACAACAACGCAATGCTAGTGATTCAATATATATTTTAAATTTGGTAGCTTTAAATCAACGTTGAGTTTTAACGTTGTTCTTTTACTTAACCACTCATTCCTAAACAAAAAAAATGCCTCGTAAAAAAATTACAAGGCATTTATTGCTGACCGGACGGGTTTTGTAACTACTTTATAAACCACTACACTGTATCGCCACATTGTTTGATGTTACTAAATAGGAAAGACAGCCTTTACCTGTTCTTCTAAATTGTATCATTTCAAAATCAGGAAATGAAAGTTTTGCAGTGTTCCATAACAGGCTCCATCTTTTCATACCCCTTGCAGAGAGTAGGCTTCAAAACCTTATTCGTTTAGTTGTTCTGCTGCTATCAAACTCGTTTTGCCCTCAGCACAAATTGTTACTATTGGAATTGTTTTGTCAAGGTGCAGACCCTGCAAAGCGTTTGGATTCTTTGCTTTCAGTTTATCATAAGCATTATAGTAAACGCTGCCGGGGATGAACCATCCCGTTCTTTCCTAAATGAGCCTTATATCAAATATTGAAACTTCTTTACCCGTCTCTAACCAGGTTCTGAGAGTATTGGTATTTATTTCTCTTACACTTTTCATTGTTGCATTATTTTAGTTTACAAAGTTTTAAAAAGTTAATACCTTATCGCTGTCAACCACCCAATTGGTAAGCTCTGCAAGGTTGCTGATTTCCGAACCTTCTACCAGTGGTATGTTTTTTAAACCTCTTGCTTCAGCGCAGCTTCCGCAAATTTTAACTTTAGCCCCTTTATTTAACGACAACTTCATCATGCGTTCAATGTTGTAGTAACCATTGGGAGTTGTTTGATTAGCAATAGCACAATTGGCCCCGTCTGCCATCAGGAAAATTCTGACTTCCACTTCCTGGTGTTCTTTGTTAAGCTGATTTGCTATTCGTAAAGCATTGTAGGCTTTCCCGCTTCCATAAGGAGCACCATTTATTATAAGTAAGATTTTCATTTTATTTTTAGTATTACTTTTTTCTCAAAATAATTCCCCTGCATTCCTTCCTGTGCTTCGCCTTTAATACTCTCGCCTTTGGTCAGCATTACCTGTAATTGCAGTTCAACATTCTTTGCATTGCTTAATGGTTGAATGGTCATAGGCAAGCTGCTGATGTCAGCATCTTCATAGCCCGGAAGTTTATCGCCAATCAAACGACAGGACATGGGAAGGTTCACATCCCAATCGGGTGCAAATTTTGAAAGTGAATGTGTGCCTATAGTTGCCGTGTCAATGTATAGCCAAGCATTGCGATAAGGGATTGCAACAGAGTTCTCCTTCTTTCGTCCAATTACAGTCAGCACTGTTTTTTGTTCCCATCTTTTTGCCTCAATCAGAAATGAACCATCAGGTTGCTTTAATGATTTTTTTGTGTCCATATCCAGTACATCAATAATCAGTTTATTTTCATCCTTCCATGGGCCATTGTTGGCATGACAGCTCATACAGTTTTTTGAGTTACTTAAAATACCAACAGCCGGAGGATAAGCATATGCAGTATTTATTCCAAACTGGAATGCGGAAGAACTTTCCCTGAATTCAGGATGATAAGGAGGCTGCTGCCTCATTATTGTGCTAAATGCAGCAATACCTAAAACAAAGACAGATAAGATAAATGCTTTTATTTTCATACTTGGAGTTTTATTTAGTTGTTAGCATTAGAAATATTTAAAGAACCAGTATTTTTCAAATAATACTTTTGCCCAATGCCATTTGTAACCAGGTGTTTTCATTTTTACAAGCGGCAATGGTGAACCATAAAAATTACCACCTGCATAACCAGCTTTACCACTGCCCATTTCAAGAAAACACTGTCCTTTTCCGTCAAATGTTTTATCGGGTATTTTACCTTCAATTTTCTTTGCTATGTTATGGGCAACAACTTCTGCCTGGTAGTGTGTAAATACTCCTGCTTTTGGCAGTGGCTTACCCATTTCGAGGGAAATGAAAGTGATGTCCCCAATGGCATATACATCCTGAAAATTTGTTTCCATTGTATTTCTGTCAACTTCTATCCAACCGGATTTACCAATCAATGCAGTTTCTTTAATCACTTTGGGACATTGGTGTTTTGGAGTATATGCAAGCAAATCAAATTCAGCAACGTTACTCCCGCCGGTAGAAATGAAAGTCAGCGTATTTTCAGCAGCAACCGTTAACTGGTGTTGCGGAAAATAGTTAATACCCTTCTCTCTCAGCATCGTCGTAACTGCATTGCCCAAATCTTTTCCTGCAACAGGCATCGGCGCAGGTTCGGGGGTATAAAGTGAAATCTCTGTTTTATTGCTCAGCCCTTTTTTTCGGATGAAACTTTCAATAAGCATGGCAGCTTCATAAGGCGCAGCAGGACATTTAAAAGGAAGCGAAGAAATAAGTACAGCAATCCTGCCGCCCTTAAAATTTTTAAGCTGTTCATTAATTCCTGTTGCGCCGTTCAGTGTATAAAAGTCGTATCCGTATTTATCCAGGTCGTGTTCAGTCACCTGTTCTACACCCAGGGAAATAACCATATAATCGCCTTTATATTCTTTGCCATTTACAGTAACGATTTTTTCCTGCGGATTTACTTTTTCGATTTCACCAAGAACCACTTCTACACCATTACCCGCAACTTTGCTGGTGTTTCTGTAAACCTGTTCTGGTTTTCTTTTTCCCACCATTAACCATAGCAATGAAGGTGCAAAAACATTCTTTTTTTCTTTTTCAAAAACAATAATTCTTACCGGATTTATCTCTCCGTCATTACAAACTTTCTTACATAATTCCCTGGCAGTGATTATACCGCCCGTTCCAGCTCCGAGTACTAATATTGTTGTGCTCATATAAAACGAGTTTTAAAATTATTCCTGGTGTATTAATTTCCATTCCACATAGCCTTCTTCCATGCGGATGGCTTTAAATTTCCTGGTGTTGAGAATTTTTACGGCATCTGCCGACATCACACATAAAGGCCCCCGGCAATAGGCGATAATGGTTTTGTTTTTGGGTAATTCGTTCAGCCTTTTTTTCAGTTGTGAAAGAGGGATGGAAACTGCATTGGGTATATGACCTGCATTGTATTCTTCCTCCGGTCTTACATCAATCAGTATTACTTCTTCTTTTTTGCTCCTTGCCAGTAAATCATCAAGGGTAATTGATTCCAAAATATTTTTATTGGTTTTAAAGTCGCCGATAAGCCTTTCTATTTCGGCAATCTTACGAAACCCCAGTTCTTTCACTGCAGAAACAAGCCGTAGTACACTATCATCAGTAATACTGTAAATAATAAAATTGCCCTGTCGCTGTGCTTCCACCAACTTTACCGATTTCAGTACCTGTAAATGCTGTGAGGTACTGGCAACGGACATTGTAATCTCTTTAGAAAGTTCTTCGACTGAATAACCCTTTTGAGAAAGGACATCAATTAGTTCCATCCGCTTGGGACTGGAAATAGCATGTGTAACCCGTGAAAGCTCCTGGTAAACCTGTTCTTTAATAGACGATGCTGCCATGTTGAAATAGTTTTCAGATACAAACTTAGCATCTTTTCAACTATTCAACAAAATAATTTAATAGATATTAATTGCTTATGACATTCGTCAGGTTTTTGAGAAAATATTATAAAAACCGATGATCCCCTTTTCATTCTGCTTATTTACCTCACTCACAGGGTTAGTTACTTGATAACAACTCCATTAGCCTGTAATTGATATAATAAGTTGTCCTGCCAATTTTCTGAGGTTTTACAATACCGGCATCAGTTAGTTTTTTTAACCATGTGGATGCAGTTTGCCGGTGAGCTATTTCCTTCTTCGCCAATAACTCAATTTTTAAGTATGGTAAAGTAAACATTAGTTGCAGCAGTTTGTAACTAAATGATGAACCTAGTGTTTCTTTGATTTGTTTTTCAAATTCATCTTTCAGCAAAAGCATACTTCTTATTTTCTTAGTTGTAAGCTGTGCTGTTTCTATCAATGCTGTGAGTATGTACATTACCCAATCGTGCCAGTTATTTTTCTCTGTTACACCTCTTAATAACTGGTAGTATTCAGTTTTATATTTTACAATATAAGAGCTGAGGTACAAAACAGGCTGCAATAACAATTCCTGCTGCACCAGGTACAAGGCATTTACAATACGGCCGGTACGGCCATTGCCATCAGCAAACGGATGTATGGCTTCAAACTGGTAATGTATGAAAGCCATTTTTACTAATGGGTCCAACGGGGAGCTATCCGGGTTGTTAATGAATTGTTCCAATGCTGCCAGCTTTTCCCTTAATACATCTTCACAACAGGGCGGTGTATATATCACTTCGCCATTGATGGCATTTTTCGGGGCTGTACCCGGAGCGTTCCTGATGCCAGATTTATTTTGTTTGATGGTTTGAACTATTTCAACCATTGTATTGGTCAACAATAAATTCTTTTGTGCCGTCATTTTTTCCAACCCAACATATAATGCTTCCCGGTAGCTTAATACTTCTTTAGCCGCATGGCTGGCCGTTCCTTCTTCTGTTGCAGCCTTATATAATTCGTCTTGTGTAGTCACTATATTTTCAATAGCGGAACTGTCTTTACTTTCCTGCAGGACTATAGTGTTGATTAATAACTGTGGATCGGGTAATGAAGCACAGAGGCCGTTTAATTCCCCTAAATGCCTGGCGGCTTTTGCCAGGTACCTCAATATTACCGGGGATTCTGTAAAACCCGCCGGGGGCAGATTGGGCAGTTCATTGAAAGGGGTATTCTTATTGTAAGCCATTAATGTTGAATTTTGTAATGATTTCCATCTTTTGCCTGCGTTTGTGATAGGCAATTCGACATGAGTTTTATTTGATGGTGAAATTAGAGCTAATTTTCGACATATAGCTGATTTGATGTCGAAACTAACGCTATTTGGGTAAGTGAATACTGAAATTAAGGGTGAAACTCTACTTCAAATCAATAATTACATATCATCCTTTATTTGTTCTACACTTATAAGTTTTGAAACCAGCAGCGTCCGTTCAAAAAAATTGAACTGGCCTTTAAGGTCATTTTCAATAAAATCAACAAATTCAGGAATTTCTTTTTCGGTCTTTACAATAATGTATTTGATGTCTTTTGCAGAAAAATTAAGCCTTTCATCTTCCGCCTCCATTTTTGCATTTGCTCTTTACAAGAGTTCTGGATTAGCCCTTCTTTTATTGCTAAAACCGGAAAATTTTTAGGAACGAAACGCCATTCTCTTTCTTCATAGAAAATTCGATATTCATTCTTCCTGTTTTTTCTGTTTTTTACCAACCCGTCATAAGGCTTAACATATTTATAAAAATTCTGAAGCTGTTTACGAATAGCTTTCCGGTCTGTGATGTTTTTTAGTTTATTGCTGATTTCAGTAGATATTGATTGAATATGATAAGCGGATAGGGATTTTTGCGGAACATAAGTAATTGGGTTAACACCTTTTTTCAGCCCCCATTCTTTTTTTCTCAGGCCAATGCCGTAATCTCCATAAAAATCAATATGGTCTTTAATCTGTGAGAATAGAAGATCACAAAAACACACCATTGGTATGTAAGACTTTTTATAAATGCTTTTGCCATGTGTTATGTTATGTATTAGCACAAAACATGTGAGTAGCAACAGATTATTATAATAAAATGATAGGTGATTTAGAATCTGGATTAAGTTATTTCCCAAAAGAAATAATAGAAGAACGAGATAATAAGGGTCAACTACCAACAACAAATACAATATAGCTATGGCCTTACCGGGAATGCGGAAATTATTACCCGTCCCATGCGTTTGCCGGAAAGGTTTTACTACAATATTGTGAAGGCTGCGAAGAGGTGAGAGAAGGTTCTTATAAATTTAGCACCCAATAACTATGTATTGGGTGCTAAATGAGGTGTATTTTTTGTAACTTATTGATAATTAATATAATATGCGGACCGGACGGGACTCGAACCCGCGACCTCCGCCGTGACAGGGCGGCATTCTAACCAACTGAACTACCGATCCAATATTTTTAAAA
>JAKAKY010000153.1 GCA_021824365.1 Bacteroidota bacterium
AATATTACGTAGGCAAACTTTTCCTTTTATTGTAAACGAATAAGTTGCTGCAAAGTTTGATAAGCTTTGCCGCTTTCTAAACTTTCTACAGCTGCATTATAAGCAGCTTCGTAATTACCAAATGCTTTTGTGGCGTATAGGGCCATAGCTGCATTAGCCAGAACTACTGCATGTTGAGCCCATGTACCTTCCCCTTTCAAAATATGTAAAAAAATTCTAGCAGCTTCTTCCACAGAGTTGCCACCATAAATATCTTGTGGTTGCACCATTCTTTTGCCTAATTGCAAAGGGGTTAAAATTTGTTCCCCATTGTTTGTAATTACTTTTGTATCGCCGGTTAAAGAAATCTCATCATATCCATCTAAAGCATGAATTATGGTGAAGGATTTATTGGTTTGCTGTAAGAGATAATTATAAATACGGGCCATTTCTAAATTATATACACCAACCAGTTGATAAGCAGGTGAAGCGGGATTAACCATTGGGCCTAACATGTTAAAAAAGGTTCTTACACCAATGCTCTTCCGTAATGGTCCCACTATTTTTAATGCAGGATGAAATAATGGTGCATGAAGGAAGCAGATATTAACAGTATCTAATTCCTTTTGCAAAGAGGCTGCATCATTTTTAAAACGATAACCTAATTGTTCCATTACATTAGATGCACCACTAATTGAAGTGGCCCCGTAATTACCATGCTTAGCCACTTTTTGTCCGGCACCTGCTGCAATAAAACAACTAATAGTAGAGATGTTGAACGTGTTTTTGCCATCGCCGCCGGTTCCAACAATATCAAGTGTTTTATAATCTTCAAAGGGTAATTGCACACATAGTTCTAACAATGCATCTCCAAAACCTTGTAATTCTTCAATAGTAATGGTACGCATTAAGTAAACTGTAACAAAAGAAGTAATTTCATATTCATTGTACATGCCTTTACTGATATTCAGTAACACTTCCCTGGCTTTATCTCTACTCAGCGACTTGTATTCAAACAGGTATTGTAAAATCTTCTTCATACACTAAATTTTCAAAAAATTAATTGTCCATTTTTTTAATGTTCATTATCAATGCATTAACCAATTGCGGAGCATTTCTTCGCCCAAAGGCGTTAAAATACTTTCGGGATGAAACTGTACGCCCTGGACATCATATATTTTATGTTGAATAGCCATGATGTTTCCGGCGTCATCTGTTGCAGTTATTTCCAACTCTTCCGGCAAGGTGGCTTTATTAATAATCCAACTGTGGTACCTGCCTACTTCAACTGTCTTGGATAGGTTATTAAACCAACTATTTGGCCTTTGTGTAACCTGAGTGGCAATATGAACCGGTGTTGATACACCATGAAACACTTTGGTAAGGTTGGTTAATTGGGCACCGAAAGCCTCAGCAATTGCCTGATGGCCTAAACAAACACCCAATATTGATTTTGTTGCCGCATATTGTTGAATTAAAGGCACTAATAACCCTGCTTCTTCAGGTATACCCGGCCCGGGCGATAAAATGATTTTATCGAATTGTTCAATCGCTTCTAATGCAATTTCATCGTTTCTATATACGGTTACTTCCTGTTGCAGTATATAAGCAACCATGTGTACTAAATTATAGGTGAACGAATCATAATTATCGAACACTAATAATTTTACAGGGGTGGCTTTTCCTTTCTTCAAAGTGACAGATTTTTGTGCGGGTTGTACAATTTCAGTATTCATCAATTCAACAATATTTTTGATTAATGGATGTTAGTGGCATATTCCACCGCTTTTTTTAAAGCCCCAAGTTTATTATTCACTTCCTGTAATTCACTTTCCGGATGACTGGCTGCTACAACACCGGCGCCAGCCTGATAAAACAAAGTATTATTTCTGCTTAAAAATGTTCTAATCATGATAGCATGATTACAACTACCATCAAATCCAATAAAACCCAATACACCACCATAATAACTGCGTGCAGTTGTTTCTAAGCCATCAATTAATTCCATGGCTTTAAATTTTGGTGCACCACTCAATGTTCCTGCAGGGAATGTTTTGGCTAATAAAGCAAATGGATTGGCACCCTCAGAAACTTTTCCTGTTACTTCACTCACCAGATGAATAACATGGCTGTAATAATGTATTTGTCGGAAATGACTCACCGTTACCTCAGTACATAGTCTGCTTAAATCATTCCTTGCCAAATCAACCAACATAACATGTTCGGCATTTTCTTTGGCATCGAGTAATAATTTTTCGGCAGCAATGGCATCTAAGGCATCATTTCCTGTTCGCTTAAAGGTTCCGGCTATAGGGTGTACAACGGCTTTTCCATCTTTAATAATCAATTGTGCTTCAGGCGATGAACCCATTAATTTATAATCGCCATAATCAAAGAAAAATAAATAGGGCGATGGATTAATGCTGCGTAATGCCCTGTACACATTAAACTCGTCGCCAATAAAACTATGTTGAAATCTTCTGCTCAAAACAATTTGAAATACATCGCCCCGTAAACAATGCTGAATGCCCGATTGTACCATGGCCAAGTAAGCATCATCTGAAATATTGGAAGTTTCATTTCCCTGAACGGCAAATGGGAAAACAGGAACATCTTTACTTAACAACAAACTTTCCACTCTATCCACTTCCGACTCAATGCCCTGAATTTTATTTTCACACAAAAATAATTCATCATTAAAATGATTGATGATAATAATGTATTGATAAAACCGATAGCGCATTAAGGGTATAAAGGGTTGGTTAGTGGCTTCTTTTCTAAATTGAATCGTGTCAAAAAAAGGAATAGCATCGTAAGCGGTATAACCAAAAAAACCCTGTGCACTTTTAACGGTTTTATTGAGTGCAGCTGCCACTTCAAATTGTTGCATAAAATTCCACACAATATCCTGAATCGATGTTTGATGGTTTAATGCAATTTTTTCCGGTTGTTCGCCTGGCAGTTTACATTCTATTTGCAGATTAGATGAAATTTCAATACCTGCAATTGCATTGATGCAGATAAAACTAAAACTGTTTTCTGCTACATGATGGTCGGTACTTTCTAATAAAATAGTATCTCTAAACTTATCTCTGATTCTTAAATAAATACCTACCGGTGTATACACATCGGCCAATATTTGTTTCACTTCTGTTGTTACCAAAATTTTCTTCATAAAAAAATAGCTGTTTTATAATATGTTATGTTTGTATTCTTTTTTTTGCCTCAGATGTTCAACAAAAAGCCCCAACATTACTGTCGGGGCTTGTATAAATGTACATATGCAATGTGCAAGGCATTATAATCCCCGAAAGAGATTGGAATGCCACCACCACATATTGTTTGTTGCATTTTTCATTGCTGTGCGAAGATGATACAGAATTTTGAAACCAACAAAATTATTTTACAGCCATAATTGCAGCAACATATTTTGCATACAGGCGTTTGCTTACCTGCATGGTATTACCTGTGGGATGATCAGGAAATTGAAGCTTATTTTCAACCCAATCTGCCTCAAAAGTGGTGAGTGATTGATTGAATGCTTCCTGATTCCATGCAGTATTTTCCTGCATACTTTTTTCAACTGCATCAATAAATATTTTCCACCTTTCGCGATAATAGGTTTGCATTAACCCTGCCCATGCGCGGTTGGCATAATCGGTTAAATGTTTACCGGGCTCGCCCCAAACCGTTAAAATTCGTTTGGCATCTTGCGCATAATATTGTTTTTCCTGAGATGTGGAAGCCATCTTCTCCGCATCAGCAATCCAACTGCCTAATAAAAAATTTTGATTGGTAGCCAGCAAGGTATCCATATCGCTCAATACATCTAACATTTTAAGGCCATAGTTATGAGCGGCCATGGCATTGTGTTGCTGATAACTTTTGGTAAAGGCATCGCGTAACACGGTAAAATAATTGCCGAGTACCTGCCTGCCGGTATTTACTACATCGTAACTATAAACAGGTGGTGTATGTGCATTAACCGGTGCCAGCAACAACAAATGCCAGGCTTCCAATAAATTTTTATTACTGTATTTTATTTGAGGATCGGTCGTCCAGGTATTATGTCCTGTAAAAGCCGGGCGTGCATTGGTGAGTGTGGAACGGCCTAAACCCGCTCTTTCTGCATAAGTAGTGTTTAATAAAATATTCCAGGCTTTTTCTACCGATACATTACTGGCTCCGTAACGGCTTTTAGCCCATTTGTTTACCCAATCGGCTACATTTACGGAGCCTGTGCTCCAGGCTTTATCAAATACATATTGGTACATGATGGGGTTTACCCCAAACCCTTCTAAAGTTGATCCTACACCTTTCATATTTGAGCCACCTTTTTGAAAGGTGTTTTCCATTCTTTCTTCTATTTCTGAAAGGTTACCCGACATCATGGTATTGCCACCAAAATTGCCTAGATAGCACCAAATATAGGGTTGTGCATAAAAGGCATTGGTAAACTTCCATATTTCGGTATTATCGCAGTAATAATCTAACAACGTCATTTTACCTTGCGGAACAGCCGTTAAAAATGTTTTGATGCGTTCATCTGTCCATTGTTTGCGTTGGTAATAAAAAATCCAGCTCATTTGCAACCATTCAGCTTTAGGATCGGTTTGCAGCATTGATTCATAAATGGTATTGGCAACTGAAGCTAAGTAGGCAGGCTCCCAACTGGGTGGGGTTACTTCATTAAACGGATCTGTGCCATAAATATGGCTGGTTCCCAATAATTGCGTTTGTTCTTTTAAATAGGCTTTTTGTATGGGTTTGAATAAAGAATCAAAGGGGTCTAAAAAATAACTTTGGTATTGTTGGCTAAAATCGCCCCACTCGCCTAATGAATGAATTTTTGCTTTAGGATAAATGGTGGCTAATGCTTGTGGAACATGCCCTGCAAATGCAGGCAAAACGGGCTTCATTCCTAAATCTTTTTCGCGTTGTACAATTTTTTTCTGTAATGCTAACTGACTGTTAATCCAATGAGTCGGTAAGGGTCCCTCCCATCTGTCTATATTGGCCATTCTATGCCAGGGCAAATAAGCAGGACCAGTAAAAAAAGAACGGATTTGTTCATCAGTTAAACCAAATTTTTTCCAAACCTTGTACCAAATAGCTTCCTGTCCGGTAATGGCTAAAGGCATATTAATTCCATTTAAAGCCATCCAATCAATAAACCATTGCCAATCCTGCCAACCCCACCAGGGCATGGTGTAACCAAAAGTGCAGTAATTGAGGAAAAAACGCTCATTACAACGGGCTTTTAAGCCAATAGCATTTTTTAGAACAGGTATTTTTTGAGGAACAGTTACCCCTTCGTTTTTATACCAGGATACATTAGCCAGGCAAATATTTTTGAGGTAATAATTTAACCCAACGGCCATTGCATTGACGTTGCTACCTTTTATAAGGAGTTGATTATTTTTCCATTCAATATAAAATGAATCAATTGCCAAGTGTTCAATTTTTTGAAACTGAATGGCATTAGCATATTGCGGAACAACCCTTTTAACCAATGATTGCGCAGCAATAATATCAGTGCTTTTGTTTTGTTGTGCTTGTACTTGTAAACAACAAGCCATCAATAAGAGTGCAATGAACCGTTTCATATGTTTCCATTTTAGAAGTGACTAAAAATAACCACCTAACCCATAACGGTTTAGGGGTGAAACACAAGCAGGTAAATTTTCAATGATAGAAAGCTGAGGTTGTTTAAACGCTTTCTTTTTCTGTCATTAAATAAGCTTTGATAAATCCGTCTAATTCACCATCCATTACAGGGCCCACATTGCCTACTTCATAATTGGTGCGATGGTCTTTAATCATTTTATAGGGATGAAAAACATAGCTTCTAATCTGGCTACCCCATTCAATTTTCTTTTTCGTAGCATTGGTTGCGTTCACAGCTTCTTGTTTTTTGCGTAACTCTTCCTCATACAGTCTGCTTTTCAGCATCTTCATAGCCATTTCCCTGTTTTCGCCCTGTGTACGTGCCTGCTGACATTCCACAATAATGCCTGATGGTATATGTTTTAATCTTACAGCCGTTTCCACCTTATTTACATTTTGACCACCTTTCCCACCACTTCTGTAAAACTCCCATTCAATATCGGCCGGATTTACTGAAATTTCAATCGTATCATCAATTAACGGGTACACAAATACCGATGCAAATGAGGTATGTCTTCGGGCATTGCTATCAAAGGGTGAAATACGTACCAATCGGTGTACCCCACTTTCTGCTTTTAAAAAACCATAAGCAAATGGCCCGTCAAATTGTAAAGTAACACTCTTAATGCCGGCACCATCACCTTCCTGCAAACCCACCTCCGTTATTTTCCAGCCTTGTTTTTCTCCGTACATAATGTACATACGCATCAACATTTCTGCCCAATCCTGACTTTCAGTGCCACCTGCACCGGGATTAATTTGTATCATAGCCGGCAATTCATCTTCGGGTTTATTCAAAGTACTCTTCAATTCTGCATCTTCAATTACAGCATTGGCATGTTCGTATGCTGCTTTGGTTTCTTCTTCTGAAGCATCTCCCGCCTTCCAAAATTCAAACAATACAGCAAAATCTTCTATGGCAGCGTTTATCTCTTTAAAAAGGTTAAGCCAATATTCATGAATTTTTATCGATTTCATGATAGCGGTAGCCCGCTGATTATCGTTCCAGAATCCGGGTGAAAGCGATAACTGTCTGTCTGTTTCTAATTTTTGTAAACGATTATCAACGTCAAAGAAACCTCCTCAGGACAAGTACTCGGTCCCTCATACTTTTTATTTGTTCTTGTGTCATATACCCACAAAAATAAGGAATTGATTTTTTTACGGCATTGTAATACTGATTCAACCTGTATATCAACGCATTTGAGTAAAATGATTTGAATTTATTGAAATTTTAATGCTTGCTTATTCCATTTTTGATTTGATGTTTTTAACTTTATTTATTCTGAAGATGCAATTAATGATTGCCACATTCACTCCCTGCCTGTGTTATATATTATTTCAAGATTAAAGCAAATTAAAACAAACACATTGAAAAATATAATTATTTATTTTTTACTATTGATGGCAGTAGCCTGCACTAATTCTTCTACAAACAATCAGGTATTACTAGCTAAAATAGACAGTTTACAAAAACAGGTAAATAATAGTTATAAGCCCGGATTAGGCGAATTCATGTCTGCCATTCAGGTACACCATGCCAAATTAT
>JAKAKY010000006.1 GCA_021824365.1 Bacteroidota bacterium
TTTTTACATTTTTGTTATAAAAATAAAATTTACTTTTCATAGTACATAACAATTTTAAATGTTTTTTAAATATTTTAATATAAATAGTATATTGCCGGTATTCTCTGTTTAATAGTAAGCAAAATTGCTGTCAGGTGCAGCCTTGTTTCTATTGGTTGTTTAAGTTTAAACAATCAATTCCATCATCCTTTCGTAAACCAATGGTAATGGGTGTTTTGTTTATATTGGCAAATACCTCATTCATTTTGCCATCCTATTGCGTAGTGTCATCAATTGGTGAATAACCGGTTACAAAGAAGTTATATGCAATGAATAGGGGATAATACTGTACCTTTCGTTGCTTTAATTTTTATTAATTATATAATAAAATTTCTTTTTATTTCTTCTTTCAGTCATTCTTGAAGTAACATATCATGCACGCATTTTACATGTTTAGGGTAGGATAAAATGACCTATACACACTTTCTCCTGCCATCTCAGTAATTTTGCTGCTGCTATTGTATGAATCAGCCACAGCGTTATATTGCCCATTTTGATTTAGACTCATTTTTTGTGAGTGTGGAAGTCATTAAAAATCCTGCACTGCAACATCGGCCTGTTTTGGTAGGAGGTAGCAGCGAAAGGGGTGTAGTAGCAGCCTGCAGTTATGCAGCCCGTAAATTTGGTATACACAGTGCCATGCCTGTGAAGCGTGCTTTACAGCTATGCCCCCATGCAATTGTGTTGCCCGGTTCTTATAAAGATTATAGCCGTTTTTCTAACCGGGTTACCAATATCATTGCCCGGGCTGCACCTGCCTTTCAAAAGGCCAGTATCGATGAGTTTTATATTGATTTAACCGGGATGGATGCTTTTTTTAATCCCTTGCAATGGACGATTGATTTGCGTCAACAAATTATGGATGCCACGGGTTTGCCTATTTCTTTCGGGTTGGCTACCACCAAATTAATTGCCAAAATTGCTACAGATAAAGCCAAACCTAACGGATACCTGTTTGTGCAGCCCGGTAAGGAAAAGGATTTTTTAGTGTCTTTGTCTGTCCAAAAAATTCCGGGTGTAGGTAAGCATACCTTGCCTGTTTTGCAGCATATGGGTATTTATACCATTCAGGATATACTTCAATTTACACCACACCATTTAGAACAAAAGTTGGGCAAATGGGGGCAAACCCTATACCTCATTGCTATCGGCAGATATGACATACCTTTGGAAACCGGCCATGAAGCCAAATCTATTTCTACCGAACAAACTTTTGCTGCCAATACCACCGATAGGGCTTTTTTAGCACAAAAAATAGTACAAATGACTGAAAAAGTGGCGTATGAATTAAGACAGGATGGGCTGTTTACCGCTTGTATAGCAGTTAAAATACGCTATGCCGATTTTACCACCAATTCTAAACAAATCACTATTCCGCTTACCTTTTGTGACGATGAATTGATACCGGTGGCTCAGCAACTCTTGCAACAATTGCATCAACCTAACCTTCCCGTACGGTTATTGGGGGTACGTTTGAGTGCTTTAAGCAAACACGGTCAGGCACCTGATTTGTTTCATCAAACCAATACCAAAGCTAACTTATACAAAGCAATTGATGCCGTAAAAAACAAATACGGTGTTTATGCCCTGCAAAAAGGAGGAAGCCTGAAACGTTAAATTTTAATGAACCCCCAATTTATTAATCTACTGAATTAGTAGAGTATTTATCTTTACACTTTCATTTTTACCCGGATTGATTTATTAACCAAAAAAATAGAACACTATGAGCTTACGTTTAGGCGACACAGTACCCAATTTCAAGGCAAAAACTTCTATTGGCAACATTGATTTTTATGAATACTTAGGCGATAGCTGGGGTATTTTATTTTCACATCCTGCTGATTATACCCCCGTTTGTACTACCGAGCTGGGCAGAACAGCATTATTGAAAGCCGAATTTGATAAGCGGAATACCAGCGTATTGGCTTTAAGTGTAGATGATGTGGAAAGCCACAAAAAATGGATTAGCGACATCAATGAAACCCAGCATACCCATGTTGATTTTCCGATTATTGCCGATGAAGATAAACAAGTGGCTACATTATTTGATATGATTCATCCCAATGCTTCAGAAACACATACCGTTCGTTCCTTGTTTATTATCGGGCCAGATAAAAAATTAAAATTATTCATCACTTATCCGGCTTCTACAGGCCGTAACTTTAATGAAGTATTACGTGTGTTAGATTCATTGCAGTTAAGTGCAAAATATCCCGTAGCTACACCTGCTAACTGGAATCCGGGTGAAGAGGTCATTATAGGACTGGGAGTAAGCACTGAAGAAGCACCTGCTAAATTTCCTAAAGGGGTAAAAGTGGTAAAACCTTATTTGCGTTATACCCCACAGCCTGATAAAGATTAATACCTTTTTTCATTATACTTGTTATAAGGCCCTGATTCTTCGGGGCTTTTTTTGTGCAGTTACTAGTTTAATTCCTTAACTTAACCCCTTCAACCAAACAAATTGATATGAAAAAAATGCTACTCTTATCACTGCTGTTTTATCAAATGGCGGTTGCTCAAAAAACCATTATTTACTGCGGAAAATTAATTGATGTAAACAAATTATCTGTACAGCAGGGCATGTCCGTTATTATACTGAGCGATACAGTTGCCGATATTCAAAAAGGCTTTGTAACTGCAGCGCCAAATGATAAAGTAATAGATTTAAAAAAGTATACCGTTATGCCGGGTTTGATTGATGCACATGTGCACTTAGAAAGTCAAACCAGTCCCGATGCCATGATGAAACGGTTAACCCAAAACCCTGCCGATATTGCTTTTCAGGCAGCCGTATATGCCAAAACAACATTAATGGCCGGCTTTACCACTGTGCGTGATGTAGGCGGCAGTGGTGTAAATATTGCGCTTCGTAATGCGGTTAATAAAGGGTTGGTGATTGGCCCCCGGATTTTTACGGCTGGTTCCATTATATCTACTACCGGCGGACATGGCGACCCTACCAACGGATTAAAAGAAGATTTAATGATGATTCCGCAGTTAAATGCAAATGTGGTGAATGGGGATGATGAATGCAGAAAGGCTGTTCGGCAGCATTATAAAGATGGAGCCGATTTAATTAAAATTACTGCCACCGGTGGTGTATTAAGTTTAGAGAAAGATGGCGCCGGCGCTCAGTTTACAGAAGATGAAATTAAAACCATTGTGGAAACGGCGAAAGATTATGGTATGCGGGTAGCTGCACATGCACATGGCCCTGAAGGCATGAAGCGGGCAGTATTGGCCGGTGTTACTTCCATTGAGCATGGAACATATATGACTCCGGAAATTATGGAGCTAATGAAGGAAAAAGGTACTTATTTAGTGCCTACCATTATTGCCGGAAAATCAGTAGCTGATTCAGCCATTAAAATGCCCGGATATTTTCCGCCTATTATTCGTTCAAAAGCCATTCAAATCGGTTCAGTTATTCAGGCTACCTTTGCAAAGGCTTATAAAGCCGGTGTAAAAATTGCTTTTGGTACCGATGCTGGTGTATACAATCACGGAAAAAACTGGATGGAATTTGGCTATATGCACGAAGCAGGTATGCCTGTTTTAGAATGTATTAAAGCCGCTACCGTTAGTGCCGCCAATTTAATTGGTGATACTAAAATTGGCAGCCTTGAAAAAGGAAAATTTGCCGATGTAGTAGCGGTGGACGGCGACCCTGTGCAGGATGTAAATGTAATGGGCAAAGTAGTGTTTGTGATGAAATCCGGTAAAGTGTACAAATCAGAATAAACGAATAATATTTTTTTTAAATGGAATGCTGTAATACGTCAACGGCATTCCGTTTTTTTAAATCCCCAAAACAAATTTTAAGCGCATATAGCCACTTTTGCTTACAGGTAGTTGTTGGCCTGTACTCAATGTGGCAGCATAATTTTCTTTTTCATACAATTCAATTTTGGTAATGAGCTGCAGGTTTACCATATAAGAGCGATGAATTCTGGCAAATTGTTGCTGAGAAAGCGTTTGTTCAAAATATTGCATGGTTTTTTTCTTTAAATAGTTACCTTCTTTCGTTACTATTTTTACATAATCATCCGCCGCTTCCAGGTAGTGTACTTGTGTAACCGGTATTATTTTTATTTTTGATCCATCCTTCACTACAATTCGATTGGTTTCCTGTGGTGTAGCGGCTAATGTTTCTAACAACGTACCTGTATTGGTGCTGACTTTCTGGCTCAGCACTTTCTGAATGGCTTTATCAAACCGTTCGCGGCTAAAAGGTTTCAACAAATAATCAAAGGCATTTTGTTCAAAAGCTTTAATGGCAAATTCTTCAAAGGCAGTGGTAAAAATAATGGCTGCATTCGTTTCTACTAATTCTAATAATTCAAAACCATTTATTTTGGGCATTTGTATATCTAAGAATAATAAATCCGGCTGGTATTGCTGTATTAGTTTTGCTGCTTCAAAGCCATCGCCACATTCTGCCTGTAAATGAATAGAAGAATAGTGTTGCAGGTACTCTTTGATAATACTTCGTGCCAGTGGTTCATCATCTATAATAATACAATTCATCATACTAAGTGGTTGTAGGGGTTTTGCGTTGTGGAATAAGTAGTGTGGTTATAAATTCAGTATCGGTATTTTCAATGGTTAATAAATCGTTTCTGCCGAATAATAACCAAAGTCGGCGTTTTACGGCTGATAATCCAAAGCCGGTTCCGGGTAAAGTAACAGCAGTGGATGCATCATAAGGATTTTGAACGGTAATGACTAATTGTTCATTTTGGTTGCTTGCCTGTATGCCAATGGTTACTTCACCAATGGTATCATACAAACCAAATTTAATAGCATTTTCAACCAATGGCTGCAATAACAATGAGGGAAGTGTTAACGGTAAGGCATTGCTGTCTGCTTGTATGTTGGTTAACATTCTATGTCCAAAACGCACCTGTTCAATAGAAAGATACAACCCAATATAGGATAATTCTTCTTCTAATGTATTCCATTGGTCTTCTTTGCGCAATGTGCCTCTCAAAAATTCAGATAGTTGTTGTATCATTTCTCTGGCTTTTTCAGGTTGTACAGTAGTTAAAGCACTGATGGAATTTAAGCTATTGAATAAAAAATGGGGTTGCAGTTGTTGGCGCAGTTTAGATAGTTCTGCTTCTTTAGCTAATTCAGCAATACTTTGTTGCCGGGCTTCTGTTTTCAACCAATCTATTTGTGTATACCAAATTAAGCCGGCTAATGTAATGCAGCCCATCATCAAAAACCCAAATGCAAAGCGCAATAATAACGTTGTTTTTAATAATTGAATATATGCTGCATTGTTTTGAAAAATATGCTTTAGCATGAATTGTACCAGGATGGCCCATGCTAAGCTTAATACAAAGCTGACTACAATAATGTACCAGTATTTTTCTTTTTTGGGTAAATAGTAGCGCATGTTATTGATGACTAACCAGGAGCAGGCAAACAACAAAATATTGCCGGCAATGCTATCTGTAATAGCGATTACCGGGTTTATTCCGGCTATCAATAACATATTCCATTGCAATATTATCCAAACTAACCACCAGATAATGATTGCGGGTACATTTCCTTTGCCGTGTAAAAAAGATTGGGTCACTGTATTACTAAATGGTTTGTGGTTGTAATGAATTAGCTTCTGTAACCTGTACTGCTTTTTTTTGAGTAATATATAAATAGTATTCCGCATCATCAACTTCTTTAATACAGGATGCAATTTCAATGCCATCTGTTGGAGATTGAATATCATATAAAGCTGTAATGCCAATGAACTGCCACTGTACGGGTTGTTGGTGGATATTCATGAAACAATCTTCCTCATTTTTGCCCAGATTATTGGCTTTTTCCAATGCCTCTTGACTGCTGTTAGCATAAAACAATCTAATTTGTTCATCAAATTGCGGTGTATGGTTTCCATCGCCGCAAATAATTCTGAAAATCATTTTTGTAATATAGCAGTTCATGGTTTGCTGTTTAAAGCAGGTTAAGTAAAATAAGCTGCTCTTTATAAATTTTTTTGTTGTTTTGCTGCTGTGTGCTATTCAATATTTCCTGCGCTGTATAAATTTCACTTTTAGAATTTCATTTCAACTGCCGCCAGTGTTTGTTTTACTGCTTCTCTATTGATAGTAGGTACATAGCTGAAGTGCCGATTAAACTTTGTACTATCAAAATAATAATCCCTGTCGTATTGATAACACATTTCACTCAACTCTTTTAATATTGGAATAAAAAGTCCCAGTGTTTGAATGCCCCATTTGGGTAATACCTGATATTGATTTTTTGCATGCATTTCTTCTGCAAATAATTGAATCCATTCTTCTCCGGTAATTTTTTGAGGATCAGTTGGAAGGTTCCAAATTTGGTTATAGGCAGCAGGTGTATTGCCCAATAACGCAGTTCCTTTTCCTAAATCCGGTGTATAACCCATGCTGTGTATTGCTTTGGCATTACAAACCCATTGTGCTTTTTTATTCTTTCTCAAATTATTATAAACCATGATCATGAGCATGCTTTTGTTAATGACACTACCAAAAAAATCGGGAGAACGGGCAATGATGGCATCTAAGGTTTGACTTTCAATGCTGTTAAGTATAAGTTTGTTTACTTCAGCACGTACTTCCCCTTTTTTACTGGCAGGACTAATGGGCGATGCTTCCGTTATGTGGTTAACATTATCTCCGCCAATGGCATATACGTTATCGAAAAAAACGAGCCTGGCCCGGTATTGTACACAAGCATCTATCACGTTTTTTACCAAAGGTGGCCACATTTGTTGCCAAACTTTTGTGTTGTATTCCAGGCCAATTAACAAATAAACAATTGCACTGCCTTCTATGGCTTTAAATACCTCTTCCCGGATAAAAAGATTGGCCGATAGTAGTTCATCTGTTGCATTTACTTTTTTTGGGTTACGTGCAACTAATCGTATGTCTGATGTATAATTGGGTAATTCTTTAGCCAGTTCTAAGCCAATAGCACCACCGGCACCTAATATTGTTTGTTTCATTTTTCCTGATTTGTTGTATACATTCATTGATGGCTGTGATTAAAAAAATTTACGCCAATGCAACACCGTTAATAATTTCTGATTTCAACACCTGCAAATACAGCCGAACCTTTTAAAATAAGTACTTTATTAAGCGTATCTACATTAATGGTGCTTTGATTACGTTTGTCATCTACACCATGAAATACGCCATCCATCTCATTTTTAACGGTCCAGCTTTTGGGTACTACTAATTTTATACCCCCAAAAACTGCTTCTATTTGCAGGCAGGCAGGTGCTTGAATATCGGCTTGTGTACAATCTATTTCCACACCTCCAAATACACAGTTGATTTTACCTCCTGAAAATTTTTTTGAAATAACACTACGTTGTACACCACTAAAAATGGAATTAATGTTTAAGTAATCTTCTTCGCTGGTAATACCTGTTGGTGTGTTGGTAATGGTGCTGTACGTATTTTGTTCTTGTCTCATTCTTCTGCCACAACCACCACCGGTTCTTTTAGGTTTTAATACAAAAATGATACCTGCCACAATTAAAAAAGCCGGCCAAAAATATTGATGGAAAGAAGCATCAGCTAATTCCTGGTCAATGAGAAAAAAACTGCCAATGGCAATGAGGATTAGCCATCCAAAATTTTGAAAGCGATGTTTGATGCCCACTAAAATGCCAATAGCAATCAGTAGCATTTGCCAGGAAAAAATCCAGCCAGGAATGGGGTATCCCATTTTATAAGCCAATAATAATAAGCCGCCAATAATTAAAAAAATACCGGTGAAAACCCGGTTGTTGGTGCGTTCGAATGAAGGATTCATGTTCTTGTATTTTAATAAGGCAAAACTAAAGCTACTCATTTCTTCTGAAAATAGCAGTTAGGCAGATGAAGGTAAGCGGGCGGTAAATGCCGGAAAATAGGCGGTGAATAAAAAATGGAAGGGATTGAATCAGTCAAGATCAATTATTTTTGTTCATGCCATTACCTAAATTCCTAAAAGCATTTCTGTTTATTTTGTTGGCGTTATTTTCCTGTCAGCATCAGCAGAACAGGAATGTCGACAAAACTATAACCGGCATTACACAGCTATTGAATAATGGTCATTTCAATTCCCATCCATCTGTTATTCGTTATTCCCGCCATGCTCGTTGCAGAATGGAATGCCGACACATTACCGTAAAGGAAATAGCAGAAATTATACAGCATGGTAAAATTGATTATCGTAAAAGCCAATTACAGGCCGATGATTGCCATAAAAGATATGCCTTAGAGGGTAATACGGATAAAAATCAATACCTGCGCATTATTGTAGCCGAATGTAATGATGTGGTAACCGTTATTACTTGTATTGATTTAAAAGAAGAATGGCCCTGTAGCTGCTACTAACGGTGATGTATTGATGTTAGTCATTAAATGAAACAGATATGCTTGTGCTTATCTGCCACTGATAATGACAATTTTAGTTGCTACTTTTTCCTGTCCGTTTACCTGGTTGCGGATCAATACTAAGTACACACCACTGGCTACCTTTTCGCCTTTATAGTTTAAGCCATTCCATACGGCTTGTCTGCCCAATGCATGTGTTTGATATACCAATCTGCCCGATAATTCGGCAATTTTTACCAATGCATTTTCGGTAACACCTCTAATGGCAATCGTTCCGGAATAGCCCGGGGGAACAGGATTGGGAAACACCAATACACTATCGTTAGTGGCAGTGCCTTCGGTAGCTGTGCTGCGATAGCTGCTAATACCTGTAAATGTGCTAATGAATACCTCTCCGGTATTGGGCTGAATGGCTATTTTTTGAATGTTATTGTCAGGCAAAGGTGAATTAGCTGCCGTAAAATGTTGTAAAATTTTATCGCCTTCGGATGAAACCAGCCATAAGCCATTGTTAGTGCCAACCCATTTCCGGTTAGCACCGTCTACGGCCATACACTTTACCTGTTGACCCTGAAACAAATAACCGGCAAACTGGTCTTGTTGAATCACCGGCCAAACAGCATCACAAGGTTGTTGAAAATAATTAGTGGCACATTGTATTACACCAATACCATTATCGGTGCCTATCCAAATAAAACCATTTTTATCTTTTGCTACACAATACACGTTGTTACCTGGTAAATTTCCTTTACCAATACCTGTTTGCAGTAATTGCCACTGATCATCATTAGTAGCATCAATACTGTTGCCATAATTGTAACAAAGCAGACCATTGTTTTTGGGGCTTACTATCCATAACTGGTTGGCATCATCCACCACAATTTGGCTTACTGCATTTTCTGTTAATGAAAAAGGAACTGAAAAGCCTTTAAAATTACCATCGGCTTTTAGTACCTGCAGGTTTTGTGCAGCACCATAATTGGCTATCCATAAATTATTTTGTGCATCAAATGCCAATCCACTGATTCTATAGCTGGTTGGGTCGCCAATGGCGGGTTGTAAAGATGAGTTGCTTTGTTTATAAATTTGAAAATTATTTCCATTCAGTTGCACCAAGCCACCGCCGTAACTGCCTGCCCAAATACTGCCATCTCTATTATCGGTGGCTAAAGTAATAAAGTCGAGGGTAGTGTCTAAAACCGGATTGGTATATGCGCCCACATCGCTCCAAATACCATCCTGCAAAATATAAATGCCATTTCGGTTGTATAAATAGTTCCAGGCATTGTTAACACTGCCTGCTGCTACATAGAGTGTTTGTTGGTTAAACACCATATCGCCACTGGCTGGCCCTAATGGGCCATTGGGTATATACCGTTGATAACTGTTATTGCTAAAGGCAGATAATCCTCCGTAATAATCTGCAATCCAGGTAGTATTATTCGCCATAATCGCATCCTTCGGAAAGGATACTACGTTAGGTACGGCAATGGTATTGATAATATGGGCATTTGCTGCTACTGTAATTACCCGGCTATTGCCTAAAGTGGTTCTTTGGCAAATTAACAGGTTATTGCCCGATGCTTCTATTTTAGTGATTGGCCAGTTGCTATCGGTATACCAAAGTGCCCATTGGTTATTCTGCAAGGTGTATATTGTATTTTGTATTTGAGCATACAATATGCCATTGGCGGCTACAATATTATTTACTATACTTAACGGTAATCCATTGTTGCCGCTCAGATTGGTCCAGTTGCTGTAATTGGCTAAGTTGGTACCTGCGGCAGGAGCTGTTTTTAAGCCTTCATCGGTTGCTGCATAAAATTGATTATTGAATTGAATACAGGCATTAATGTTGATCTGATTGCCATTGCTACCAATAATCCAGGTATCTTTTATATCATAGCTTTGCAGATTCGCCACAATAATACCCAAGCCGGTAGATAAATAAGCAAAACCTGCATTACAATAAACAGAGCGGATTGTTTTATTGCCGCTGATATTGCTTCGAACAATATCACCAATATTGGTAACGATACTGCCTTTGAGTATATCTATATTACTGCTGTTATAGGCAATCACCAATTGTTTTGTAAAGTTATCCCACCCAATGGCGCTTACACCCATATCGTTGAGGCCGGTTACTTTGCTATACCTTTCTATATCGTTGTTGGCATCAATACTGAAAACATTATTCACCGTTGCACAATACAATTTATCTCCTTGTACAACTGTAGTGGTATTTTGATAATTCAGGTGCTCCCGCCAATAGCCAATAGGTTGCAGGTTGTTTTGTGATATGCCTTGTATAACAAATAGGCACAGCAACCAACACCATTGTATACGTTTGATGAAAAGTAAAAATCTATATAACATGTGGTAAAGGTAAATGGGTATCAGTTATTTTCTTTTTGAATATAGTGTTGAATAGTAACAAAATTAACTATCCACAACACAACTAAAAATACAAGTGCGGTAGCAAAGGTATATGCTGAAAGTATATGGCTGATGAACATGTATTGTTGTTGTAACCAACTTGCAACCCAATACTGCAGTAGGCCTATAATGAGAACCGCGCCCATCATGATAAATATATTAGGCGGGAAAAAACGCCACATTAAAAACTGCCTTAGTTGTTTTGGTGCAGCCCCCAGGGTAATGAGTAATTGAATTTCCTCTTTGCATGAAGCAATGGTTAACTGAATAAACAATGAAAAGATGAGTAGTGCAAATAATAATAAAATGATACCGGTAATCCAACTAATGCGTACCACCATATTAACGATTTGGCGATATTTACTAAAGCGGGTTTTGTCGGCATCGGTAGTTAGTTGGTGTGCTTTTAAATATTGCACCAATGCCGGATTGCCAGGGTCTTTGGTTCGAATCACCACCCTGGATGGTTGCAAGGCATTATCGGTGGCATATTGTGTGTTGGCCCGGTGCATAAATGATTCCGGCACAAGTAAGGAAGTAATTCTATCACTAAACCCAACCACTTTTCCTTTTAATGATACCATGCCATTAGGGGTTTGAATATTCACCTTAAACACAATCATTTTTACAATTTCCTGTGTTAACTGTGGCAGGTTTTGCGATAATGAAAATTGAAAATTATAAAAGTCGAGAAACAAATTGGGTGCAATCATGGGAACAATCTCTTCGCCCGATGCCCAATGCCATTGTGAACTGTCTACATCAATGAATGCCGCAGGTACACTTTCAAACGAAATATCGGTATAAAAAGGAAACTGGCTGCTATAGCTTTGAATAGAGGCTTTGAAGCGACTGGGTGTTAAAATGCCTACAGCATCTACAAAAGGTTGTTTTTTTAAATCTTCAATAGCGGCAGCAGATAAAGTGGTATTACCATAATTGGCATTGTTAAGTTGTTTGTTTACTACCAAAAAATTAGCCACACTATCCTGGTTGCTTTTGTTATGCAACAAATCATTGTAATTGGCTTGTAACTGTACTGCAGATAAAATGAGTAACAGCGCAGCCGATAGCCCAATAATGGCTAATAACAGGCGTAACCTGCCCGAGGCGGTTTTTATAATTTTTTTTAATATGTTATTCCATTCTTTCACTACAGTTGTAAAGTTTGGTGGTAAGAAAAATGTTCATCATCATCTAAATCGGTTAATATAAAACCGGCACTTTTTTTGGTACATTCTTCGGCAATTAAGGCAGCAGCTTTTGCCGTGTTTTTTCGGTCAAGGTGACTAAAGGGTTCATCCATTAATAACCAGTTAAAGGGTTGCATCAGGGCGCGGATAATAGCAATACGTTGCTGTTCGCCATAACTGCAAATGCCTGCCCGTTGGTGTAATATTTTGGTAACACCTAATGCATCGGCCATTCGGCTAATTTCAGTAGCAGGAAAATAGGGTTGTTGCATTACCCGTTTCAGTTCAATATTTTCACGGGCAGTAATGTTTGGAAACAGGCGCAGGTCCTGAAATATAATACTGATATTTTGCTGGCGTAACTGTGCTAATTGTGTAGCATTGTATTGTTGTTGTTCCTGTTGGTTCCAATATATATTACCTTTATAATCATTTCGCAGGTGATACAATAAATGGATAAAAGTGGTTTTGCCTGAACCGCTGGGCGCTTTTATTTTAATGAACTGCCCGGGTTGGAATATTACATCTTGTAACCAAACATTGCTATGGCGATTCTCTAAGTTTGGTTTTAACGGAACAGGAACTAATTGCTCAATACGTAATTGCATCATGTTGTTGCTTCAAATTATAGGCTACCCAATCTGGAAGAAAAAGGCACATTGAAAATAGATTCATTGGCATCACCCGGAATATTTTTTCTGGCATTCCTGTTCTTTTGTATTTGTTCGGCTATGTACGGAAATAATTGTAAAATGCTCACCAAGCTGTTTTGTTGTGCATTTTGCATTCTGATTTTGTAAGTGCCTTTTGAAACGGTGCCATCAAATGCATTGCCTTTAATGAAGGCATCTTTAAAGGTATGTTGAATAGGTGCATTGGATTGAGTGCTTTCAATAGTAAATGCATGTATTATCTTATCAATATCGCCATAGAAGAACGACTGGCTGCCTTTCATTTGTTGCAAAACATCATCACTAAATGCAATAGGTGCTGTATTGGATTTGTATGTTTTCAGCAAGCCGGTATCGTTGGTAATTATCAGGTTCTTATTATCACTTATAAGCGAAATATTTACTGCTTCCATTATTTTTCCTGCCGCATACGTGTTGTTTTGTTTCACTACCCAACCCGCATCAGCAGCTTTATCCATTATTTTATGGAAACTGGCGCTATTGCCAATGGGCATATTGATTAAAAATTTACCCCAGTTATTTTTAGAAACACTGTCTTTTTTTAAATTCAGGTCAGACAGTACCACTGCCATATCGCCGGTGAAAGCATCATATATGGCGGAGGCAGGCATTCCGGCTTTGTCTAAAAAACCATCTACCAACGGTGCCACATCTAACTGCTGTAATATACCATCTATTATTTTTGGATTGAAGGCGAGTAATATGGCCATATCAATATTTTTGGAAGGATAATGGCCTACCAACGCTGTTTTTACATTCCCGCTTTTATACGTTTCAAAAATGGCCTTCATCAGTTTGTTGGGATAGAAGTTGGTATGGGCAACAATTGCACCTTCATCAAAATTAAAAGTTGCGGTAGTAATATTGTTATTGAGTAAATCGGCTAATTTGGGCAATTGTAACATGCCGGTATTAAAGGTATTTAATGCATCGGTGGTGGTATTGTAAAAGTAGCCATCTGCTGCTGTTTTAAACAAAGATTGCACTAAGGGCATGGCACCTAATGAGGCACTGCTACTCAGGTTATAAAAGCGGTTTACTTCTTTTTGCAGTTCATCTACTTTGCTGATAACATCAGGCTGGTTTACCTGCATGGTACTATCGGGAAATAAGCCTCTGGGTTGTTCCGTATATTCCTGCATCGTTACAATTACATCCTGTTTATTCCAGGAAACTATACCATTGCCATCCATTTGTATATAGGCATAGTTTTTTTCCTGATGAATATTTCTTCCCTTCAGGTAATCAATTGTAGTGAGATAGGCTGAAAGTTTGGCGCTATCTGTAATACCAATAATGATATTGGTAAAATTACTGAACGATTTGTTAGGGTATACTTTTGTGGTTCTGAATATAGTAAAGTGGTTATTCCAATCAATACCGGCTTTAAGTAAGTCGTTGTAATGCTGCATTAAATCGGCATTTGCCGTATCTATATGTATTAACTTACGCACAATTGAGTCGGCAGCGATACCTGCTTTCAATAATTTATTATGTAATAGCCCGGCATTGATGGAAACCATTACCGATGCGTTATTAGGAATGAGCTTCAGCTCTTTGGGAGTTTTAGAAGAGCAGGCGGCCAGCAGGCTGATACTGATAACCAGCAGGCAGTAAAAAAAAATATTACGTTGCATGAAATGTATTTTATAATGTGATTGATTGAATGCGGTAATTTTTTTTCAAAATCACATAAATATATAAAATTCCTGTCACTTTTCTACAGCATGATATAATACTTCCTGAATATTGGGGCGGATGTGTAAACTGAACAATAAATTGTTGTTCCTGGTGGGGTTTACATGGTTGCTTAAGAATATATACACTAAGTTTTCTTTGGGGTCAACCCATACACAGGTGCCGGTAAAGCCGGTATGCCCAAAAGTAAGGGGCGATGCATCTTTGCAGGGATAGGGATCCTTAGCTGTTGCATTGTTTTTTTCCGGTTTATCGAAACCCAGTCCGCGCCTGCTTTCAGCACTGTTATAGGCAGTAAATTCATTAATTACCTGCTCCGATAAATAGCGTTTACCATTCATTACACCTTTATTCAATAACATTTGGTATAGTTGGGCTAAATCGTATGCATCACTAAACAAACCGGCATGGCCGGCAATACCACCCAGCATGGCAGCGCCTTCATCATGTACATCGCCCCACATTTGTTGGTTTCTGAAATGCGTTTCTACCTCTGTGGGGGCTATTTCATCCAAAGGAATTTTTTTTCGGGGCGAAAAGGTGGTAGAAATCATTTGTAAAGGCCGGTAAAACCGTTCGTTTACATATTCATTCAAACGCTGACCGGTTACTGCTTCTACTACTTTTGCCAATAAAATAAAATCATTATCGCTATACACATATTGCCCGTGGGGCAATAGTTTGCTTTGCATAATGCGGTGTAGAATAGTATCTTCCCAATCGTTACGCAGGTATAGGTTTTCAGCTACTCTTACCTGGTGGTTAGCCTTTTTTTGTGTAGAAAAATATTGCGGTAAAGGCATTCCCGTTACCGAATCAATTACTTCTTTGTAAAAACTGATGAAAGGCACTAAACCTGCCTGATGCAGCAAAACATCTTTCAATACCAATCCGGATTTATTAGTGCCGCGTGCCACCGGCAAATAATCGCCTAAGGTTTTATGAATGTCTACCTTGCCTTCGTCTACTAATTTCATGATAGCCACTGTAGTAGCTGATACTTTGGTAACAGAAGCTAAATCGTAAACGGTTTGCAGCGTTACGGGTATTTGCCTGTCGAAGTTGGCATAGCCAAATGCTTTGTGATACACTACTTTGCCATTTCTTGCCGCCAATATTTCACAACCTGGATAGGCGCCTTTATCAACGCCCTCCTGTGCAATACTGTCTATTTGTTGAAAGATGGAAGCATTCATTCCGGCTGCTTCGGGAGCTGTTTTGGGAAACCAGGTATTATACTGCAATCCGGTACCGTAAGGTAATGTAGCACAAACAGATACGGGCAATGTTCCTTTTGCAGTTAGGTTACCGGTTAACCATTGGTAAGCTGCCAATTGTGTATCGTAGGTATCTTCATTACAAGATAGCAGGTTAGGTGCCGCGCATATATTGGCTATAGCATAAGGATTTCCAAAAATGAAGAAAACACTTTGCGGCAATTGTTGTAATTGCTTTAAAAGGTATAAAGAAGGTTCATCAATATCAAAATTATGCGCAGGGCGGCGACTGTAATTGTGTAAGCCAACTATGATTTCATCATAATTACCTTTTGCAATGGTATTCAGTAAAATATTAGCTGCAGCAGAATCTGATTTTGTCTGTGGAATACTGCTGTTTAAGTTATCCATCACTTCTTTGCCCATGTTTTGTTTAGCTGCAAATGCATAGTATTTAGCACTGTAGTTGCTTTGTAGTTGTTGTGCAATAAACGGCTCACCATTTGCGCCAATAGATACATAGGCTATTTTTTTATGCTGTTGTAATGGTTGTAAAGTTGTATTGTTTAGTCTTAATAAAGTAAGTGCCTGTTCTGTTAATGCTTTGTTCAACGCTCCGGTGTGTTGGTTTAAATCATTCACCAGGTTAGTGGTGTCAATAGGTGTACGTTGCGCTAAGCCCATATTGTATTTCACCAGTAGCACTTTTTTCACTCTTGCATTAATATCATCCCAGCTCAATTTTTTTTGTTTGATGGCATTTAATATCAGTTCAATACTACCGGGTATATTGCCGGGTAAACATAGCATATCGTTGCCTGCAATGAGCGATTGTAAGGCTGCCTCGCCGGCAGGAAAATATTTGGCAATGCCCTGCATTTCTAAAGCATCGGTAAAAGTAATACCCTGAAAACCCAATTTGTTTTTTAATAATCCGGTTACGGCATTTTTAGAAATGGAAGCAGCCACATGTTCTGTACTGTCAATAGCCGGTACAAATAAATGCCCCATCATTACACTACCTACACCGGCTTTAATCATCGCTTTAAACGGGTATAATTCTAATGAATCTAATTGCTCCATACTTTTATTAATAACGGGCAGGTCTTTATGTGAGTCAACTGCAACATCGCCATGGCCGGGAAAATGTTTGGCGCATGCCATGATGTTTTCATCCTGCATTCCCTGCATAAAGGCGGTACCGTATAAGGCTACTTTGTATTTCTCTTCGCCAAAACTACGGTCGTTAATCACCGGGTTTTCAGGATTGTTATTAATATCAACCACCGGTGCATAGTTTACCTGAATACCCATCCGTTTGCATTGTTCGCCCACTGCTTTACCAAACTGATATATGAGCGGTGCATTATCGCTGATAGCACCCATGAGCAATTGGCGCGGAAAGGGAATAACGCTGTCTAAACGCATGCCAAGCCCCCATTCGCCATCAATGCATATCATTAATGGTGTTTTGGCTATGCTTTGGTAGTAATTGGTCAGCAAAGCCTGACGTACCGGCCCGCCCTGAAAAAAACACAAACCCCCTACATGGTATTGTTGTACCAATTGGGTTACTGCCTGTACATGTTCTGCACCCAAATTGCTATGAGCACGCACAATCATCAGTTGTGCAATGCGGTCTTTTTTATTCATTTTTTTAAAAGTGTGTTTTACCCATTTGTCTGCTGCCTTTGAATGCACATAAAAATTTTGCGCCTGCAATGAACAGTTTACTATTAAAAGCAGTAAAAAAGCGGGTAATGTTTTCATATTCAAAAAATAGTTTTTGTGGGTGGATGGATGCTGCTTTGTACAAACAGTATTTGTATTTGCAGGGGTGGCAGACAAGTTTGGTTGGTTGATGAATGTTGTAGACATATTTTGAAACGATGATGGTATTTTACAATTAATCGTTTAAAAAGAATGGCGCTAAAGATAATGTGCATTGCCCATCGGCAATGGCCACAATTTAACAAAAACAGGCAAAAAGCCGAATTATTTTGCAGGAATATACAGGAGTGGTCATAAAAAAACGCCGTGTGTTGATGCAGTGCGGCGTTCATATATAAAATTTAGTATAAAAAAAAGATATTATCCTTCAGTTGCTACTTCTTCCGAATCGGAAAGTTCGGGTAATTCAATAGCAATATCATTTTGTTTGATGATGCCGTACCAGCGCACCATTTTCTTCATATCGCTGGCATACACCCGGTCAAAATCCATTTCAGGATATACTTTTTTGAAGTAGTTCAGGATGGCTTTGGGGTCTTTTTCTGAGGGTATTACTTCTGAACTTTTATCCATCGCTTTAAACACTTCCACTAAGTTCACATTTTCACGAACGGTAAATATTTCGATGCTTTCAATATGCGAAAAATGATGAACGCGGCTGCTCACAAATTTGGTGATATTGTCATCTAATGAGCGCACAATAGCCCCATCGGTTTTACTGCCTGCCAGTTCAAACAAACCACTCATACCTGAAATAGCAATTAACTTTCTATATTCCATACTTCCTATTTTATTGGCTGCAAAGTAAGGGGAAAGATGTAAAAACAATCATAAACATTTTTGGATGATGGTATTTGTGGTAGCAGCAGTATGCTTAAATAAGTGCTGTCTAACCTTGGGTATAGTTCCCGTTTCCGATGTTATATATTCATGGGAATATATTGCAAAACTGACAGGCAACAAAATCGATACATGTTCGATACAAATTCGGTTTTCAACGCTGTTGAGTCGAATCTTTTTCGAAGCGGGTGGATAGCTGGTAAAGTATTATTTTTATGACGAAGTGGCAGGTGTGGTGGGTTTGAGAGATGAATTAAATAACCAAATAATATGATAAGAGGTAGTCATGGCCCATCTTTCTATTATTGATAGGTGTTTACAATTCACTCCTCTTTTTCTTTGCCACCTGCTCCAAACTCATTAATTTCATACCTGCTTGCAGCCATATGCCATTTAGGGCATTGCCTGTTTCATTCCTAACATAATCAATCAGCAAACGCTTATGAAAAAGCTATCTTTCCTTACACTTTTTTTGGTTTGTATCAGTATTAAATCCAATGCTCAGGTAGTTATCCCACCGGAAGGTTCTCCTTTAGAAGGCAGATGGGATATGGTATTACAGGTTAACGGTAAGGCATTGCCTTCCTGGCTGGGGGTATATCATTCCGGGTTGAAAACTTTGGTAGGACAATTTGTTGGCCCCGGCGGTAGTGCCCGGCCTATTTCGGAAGTGTTTTTTGAAAACAATCAAATGCATTTTGCCATTCCGCCACAATGGGAACAATCCAACAAATATTTATCCATGGAAGGTACCTTACAGGGCGATAGTTTGGCAGGCACCGGTATTAGTAGTGAAGGGGAACATTTTACCTGGTCGGCACACCGGGCACCCGGTCTGCATCGGGATAAACCCATTGTTTGGGGACAGCCGATTAAACTCTTCAACGGTAAAAACCTCAGTGGCTGGCATGCAATGGGGAAAAACCAATGGGTGGTTGAAAATGGGGTTTTAAAAAGCCCGCATTCGGGTGCTAATTTAGTGAGCGATAAAGTATTTAATGATTTTAAACTGCATATTGAATTTCGTTATCCCACAGAAAGTAACAGCGGTGTGTATTTACGCGGACGATATGAAGTACAGATTATAGACAGTAAAGGCAAAGAGCCCGCCGTGGGTTTGTTCAGCGCCATTTACGGCTTTATTGCACCGAGCGAAATGGTGGCCAAATCGCCCAATGAGTGGCAGTCGTATGATATTACTTTGGTGGGAAGAATGGTCACCGTGATTGCCAATGGCGTAAAAGTAATTTGCAACCGCGAAATACCCGGCATTACCGGTGGTGCATTAGATAGTAAGGAAGAAAACCCCGGCCCCATTTATTTTCAGGGTGATCATGGTCCGATTGAATTTCGGAATATTGTGATTATACCGGCGAAAGAGTGAGCTGCCACTGTTACTAATTTGTAATTGGATAAACTCAAATGGCTAAAAGCTTTTATTAAATAAAAAATTAGTTATCACATAATAATTTAAAAGAAATTTAAGCCAAATAAACTGTTCTCTTCTCTTATCTTCACTCGCATACTGACGAAATTAAATTAATTTAAATAGATGAGGTAGTGAAGGTAAAATTATTGTTTTCAATTTTGTTGTTATGCTTTTTTGTTCGTGTGCATGCACAATGGGTACTAAATTTTGGAACCGCTGCTACCGTACAACCCAAAAATTTTGTTTTTATTAGTGGAACAGGCGGACAGGTTACATATATTAAAAACCCAAACACGGCAAATTTTACTCCTTTTTTAGCACATGCAGGGATACGAGTAGGTGTTTTAAAAAATTTAGATATAGGTTACAGGCTTTGTACAATTCTTTTGCCATGGACAGCCATAGGCCCAACTTTAGGAAGTGCCATTGATGCGAAACTGCGATTAACCAATAATACAGCGCCATACCAAATTGCAGTGATTGCAGGCGGTGGTTATGCTTATTTGAAAATATTTGACAATCATAAATCTGCCTGGTCTCCCGGTATGGCTTTATCTATAACAAAACAGTTAAATAAAACTACATCAATTACTTTCAATAGCAGGCTTTTGCAAACAGTTTTACCAACGGCAGTAGGTGGAAAAATGGATAATTATGTAAATGTAATTGGCGAAAGTATTGGCCTATCGGGTAACCTGAATTCAGTAATAGGCATTATGCCCGAAATAGGTATTTTTCATTTAACTGGAAAAATAAATAATATTGAAAGTAATGGTATAGGGCTTCAGGCAGGTATTGTATTGAAAGTTGATTTTAAAAAGACCACTGCTGCCAGGTAATTGCCGTTATGACCAATCATCGTTTGTCCTTCCTGATTTGATTCCACAAATTGAGTTCGAACTTGTGAATTGGCTTCTTCCTTACAGCAATTTTACTGATTTGAGCAGATTGGAGGATTAACCGTAATTTATCTACCTTTTTTCTCTTTTTCATGTTTTATGAAGCTTTAAGTAGCCATTCATTCATTTTTTAACTATCACCTTCCTTTTATGAAACCATGTATATATTGTAACAGGAGTCGTTCAGTTGTTCGATTGGTGTTGATTTTACTGAGTTGCACAATTACTGCCCATGCACAAACAGCTACACAACGTATTTTATTAGCCATTTCAAAAGCCAGTCATACATTGGCCATGGTAAACCCGGAAAATCTGCAAGTAATTGCACAAATTCCGGTGGGTAGTGATCCGCATGAAGTAATTGCCTCTGCAGATGGCAAAACGGCATATGTATCTATTTATGGTGGTGGTACTTTACATACATTGAATGTAATTGATTTGGTGGCTCAAAAACCTTTACCCGATATAGATACCCAACCATTATTAGGTCCGCACGGTCTCACCTTTGTAAATGGTACACTCTGGTTTACTGCAGAAGGCTCTAAATGTGTGGGCCGTTATAATCCTGCCAATCAGCAATTCGACTGGGTGATGGGTACCGGGCAGGATAGAACACACATGATATATGTTACACCCAATGGCAAAGAAGTGTATACAACCAATGTTGCTTCCGGCACGGTGAGTGTTTTATCAGAAACCATGTTTACGCCATTTACCGGGGCACCGGCACACAAAGACTGGACACAAACCATTATACCTACTGCAAAGGGAGCGGAAGGAATGGATGTTTCGCCTAACGGGGAGGAATTATGGACTGCTTCTTCAGAGAATGGAAATATTTATATCATTCATCTTACAACAAAAAAAGCAGCAGCCATTATTGATGCAAAGATTGCAGGCGCTAACCGTTTAAAATTTACACCAGATGGTAAAATGGTGTTTATTTCAAGTCTTAAAACAGGCTATTTAGCTATTTATGATGCCAATACCCATAAAGAAATAAAAAGATTAGCATTGGGCCGTGGGGCTGCCGGTATATTAATGGATGCTGTTCAACAACAGGCTTTTGTGGCTTGTTCTGCCGATGATTATATTGCAGTGATTGGCCTGGGCCGATCAACAATAGAAGTATATCAATATTGGATAGGATGTGTAATTTTTTTTGACGCATCCATCAAAGCTTTTATTTTCTGCTAACTTTATAGGATTGTATTCTTTTAAAGCAATAGCCATGCCACATCATGCCACATCTCCAAATACTTTAAAGCAGGAAATTGTGAATAGCATTATTCATGGCTTTGGTATTATTTTTGGCATAGTGAGTATACCGATATTAATTGTATTGGCATTTAAAAGCAACCATACACCCGGTGTGATTGGCGCTGCTATATACGGATTTTGTTTTTTACAACTCTTCACCTTTTCTACCTTATACCATGGCTTTCAAAATGTACAAATAAAGCGGGTATTGGAAATATTAGATCATATTAGTATTTATTTTCTGATTGCAGGAACGTATACACCTTTTTTGTTAATCTACCTGCACAATAAGTTTGGCATTAGCTTATTAGTAATACTTTGGAGCTTAACTGCAATTGGTATTGTATTCAAAATATTTTTTACGGGAAAATGGAATATCATTTCCACGTTTATTTATATTGGAATGGGTTGCATTTTGTTGGTTGGCGGAAATACATTTTTTGTCACCATCCCTATACCTGTAATAACCATGATTGTAATAGGCGGCATGCTTTATTTAATGGGTGTTGTATTTTATTTGTGGGATAAATATCCCTATAACCACGCTATCTGGCATTTTTTTGTATTGGCTGCTGCCGTTTGTCATTATGTAGCTATTTTATTAGCGGTGTAATTTGTAATTTAACACCGTTATTCTGCTTTTATACTTTTTATTCAGATTTCATGAAACAGTTACAATACATAGGTTTGATGTTTTTATTTGCACTTATTTTTTGTCAGATAACAATGGCACAACAAAAACATGCACCGCTTACCATTAGGCAATTGCACGGAGATTTTTATGTATACATCACTTATGGTAACGTAGATGGATTGCTGTATCCCGCCAATGGAATGTATGTAGTTACCCGTAAAGGGGTTGTATTATTAGATACGCCATGGGATACCACACAATTCCAACCTTTATTAGATAGTATTCAAAACCGTCACCATCAAAAAGTAGTATTGTGTATTGCTACGCATTTTCATGCCGACCGAACCATTGGGTTGCCTTATTACGCAACAAAGGGAATAGCTACTTACAGTTCAAAAGCAACACAAGACTTCTGTAAAGCAAAAAAGGAAGGGCTTGCTGAGCATGTGTTTACGAAAGATACCGTTTTTACTGTGGGTAATTATCGTTTTCAAACATTTTATCCGGGTGAAGGGCATAGCAGCGATAATATAGTTGTTTGGTTTCCCAATGATAAAATATTGTATGGTGGATGTTTCATTAAGAGTAAGGAAACAAATAATATCGGTAATCTGTCTGATGCCAATGTGCCTGCCTGGCGCACTTCTATCCAAAAAACCATCCGGCAATTTCCAAAAACTGCTTATGTAATACCCGGACATTTAGACGGGTATGGTACAGATAATTTACAACATACAGCACAGTTGGTTGATAATTATCTGAAAAAGAATGAATAAACCTAATTTCAATCATGTTATAATCAATAAAAAAGCAACTGATACCTGTTTAACTTATTTAAAAAAAACAATATGTTTAAGTTTTTACCACTGCTTGTATTCATAGGGTTATACAATTTCACTTCGGCAAATGCACAAACAGATACGCTTTTTCAGGAAACTCCTATTACATTACATAGCTATACAGGTAATATCGGAGGTACATTAACCTTGCCAGGTATGCAGCAAAAAATGCCGGTAGCATTAATCATTGCGGGTTCAGGCCCAACCGATCGGAATGGTAATAATAGCAGGATGAAAAATGAAAGTTTGAAAATGTTGGCCGATAGTCTGGCAAAGCATGGCATTGCTTCCGTTCGCTATGATAAACGTGGCGTTGGTGCCAGCAAAGATGCCTTGAAAAGTGAAGCGGACATTCGGTTTGAAGATTATGTGGAAGATGCAAAAAGTTGGATTGATTTACTGAGACAAGACTCCCGTTTCACTAAGGTAATTGTAGTTGGACATAGTGAAGGCTCGCTGATTGGCATGTTGGCTGCAAAGGATAATGCCAATGCATTTGTGTCGGTTGCCGGTGCCGGTAAACCTGCCGGAGCAATACTGAAAGAGCAATTAGCCGGTCAGCCGGAAACCATTCGGCATATCATATATACTGATATTGATACGTTAGAAACTGGTAAAACATTGCAGTACGTCAGCCCCTTACTGTATGCCTTATTCAGGCCTTCGGTACAACCTTATTTAATTTCGTGGTTTCGGTATAATCCGGCTACTGCTATTCAGCAATTAGGCAGTATGCCTGTATGCATTATTCAGGGTACAAATGATATTCAGGCAAATGAGGGAGATGCAGAATTGTTGGCAAAGGCAAATCCAAAAGCAATACTGGTGATCATTCCGAATATGAACCATGTTTTTAAAATGGTTACCGGAGATAGAAATGCCAATATAGCTACCTACAATAATCCGCAACTACCCATCAGCGAACAATTGGTGTATGCACTGGTAACATTCATTTACCCGTTACATTAAGCAGTGATTAACAAATTGCAATTAATGCAGTACCACAGTGCTTTCCATATTTTCTAAAGCAATGCCTTTGGTTTCGGGCATCATTTTCCATACATACAACAATTGTAACACCATCATAAAAGCAAAGAAACCAAAAATGAGGGTCCCTGATACAGTTGCTGCGAAAAAGGGAAATACCTGAGCAACCAAAGCAGCAAATGTCCAATGTGTTAAACAACCAAACGAAGTTCCACTGGCACGGATGGCATTGGGAAAGAGTTCAGATAAAAATACCCATATTACTGCACCCTGCCCAACAGCATGCGCTGCAATAAAAATAAAAACATAATACACAATCATGCTGTGATTGGAGCTGTTAAATGCAATGGCAATTAATGATAAAGAAATAATATATCCGAAAGAGCCGATAAACATTAAAGTTCTGCGGCCAAACTTATCGATCAGCGACCAGCCAATGATGGTAAAAATTAAATTAACCACACCTATGCCCACTGTTGAAAACAAAGCAGCACTGCGGCCAATACCGGCCATTTCAAACACTTTTGGGGCAAAATAAATAATGGCATTGATGCCGGAAAGTTGGTTAAAAAATGCAATGAAAAAAGCCAGTAACAACAATCGGGTATTCTTTTTCTGAAACAGTTTTTCTGTATTAGAACTAACCGAGTTTTTAATACGTTCAATTAAATGGTCGGTAGTATCTTCTGTTAAGGCCAAAACTTTTCTGGCAGTAGCATCATCTTTTTTATACAATACTAACCAACGGGGTGTTTCCGGGGTAAACAACATTAATATGGAAAATGCGGCAGATGGTATGGCCACTACACCCAGCATCCATCGCCAGTCGTTTTTCCCATCAAAGCCCTGTAATAAGTAATTAGAAAAATAAGCAATTAAAATACCGGCCACCACATTTAATTGAAAAGATATCACCATTCGGCCTCTGTATTTAGCAGGTGCTATTTCAGAAATATAAACCGGCGCTACTACTGATGAGGCGCCAATACTTAATCCGCTAACAAAACGAAAAATCATAAATGCATATACGTTGGTAGAAACGGCTGCACCTATGGAAGTGGTTAAAAATAAAATACCAATCCAGAATAAAGATTTTCTCCTGCCTATTTTATTGGCGGGGATATTACCCAATGCAGCTCCAAACGCAGTTCCATACAATGCCATGGCAATGGCGGTTCCATGCATCCAGTTACTGAGTTGCCATAGTTCTTGTATGGCCTGTTCTGCACCGGAAATTACGGCTACATCCATACCAAACAATAAACCACCTAAACCAACGGTAATTGACCATAAAACCAATTTTTTATTCATGTGGCAAATTTTTATTTGAGACCCATCAATTGAAAGGGTGAAATTTAATTATTTTATTCTGATGGCACTATACCATCTTTAAAGCCTGCCTTTTTGTGAGTGCCATCGCAAAAGGGTTTATTATCCGATTGGCCGCATCTGCAAAAAGCAGTCACTTTATTTTTTCTGGTTTCATGACCAAAGGCATCTTTTATCAGTACATTTCCATACACCAATAAGGGTCCGCTGGGAACTGCTTCTAATTTGGTTTCCGCCTGTACTTCAACAGAATGTTCATCCTCTTCATCATTGTTGTAATAAGATAAAGCGCCTGAAGGGCATTGATTTACTTGTGCCATTAATTGTGTGGTATCTGTATGCTGCATATTAATCCAAGGTTTTAATACAGTATTAAATACTAGTGGTAATCCACGTACACAAATACCCGAATGAATGCAAACGCCCGGTTTCCATACAATGGTAATTTCACCATTAGAATATTTTTTGATCATGGTTTCTTTATTCATGGTGATGTATTTAAAGTAGTATGAATGTGCATGGTGCCCGATAAAATTTTATGAATAGGGCAACGGTTAGCAATATATAACAGGCGTTCCTCTTGTTCTGAAGTAAATGTTCCGGATAATTGAATACTTCGTTCAATCTGTGTACCTTTTTCAGGATCTGCTTCTGTGGTAATATTTACCTGTACCTGTATACCGATAATTGACCATGCTTTTCTATCGGCATACATTCTCAATGTAATGGCAGTGCAGGTGGCCAAACCGGCTAACAATAATTCATGCGAATTCATTCCTTTTTGTGTACCGCCTGCTTCTAAATGTTCATCGGCTATGAAGGTGCCTGATGGTGTTTCTAAAATAGTACTGTATTTTTCCTGATGGATAGTAGCTATTACTGACATGGGTAAGGTTTGGTATATAAATGTACCAATCTAAATTCAATTGAAACAGAAATATTGTTTTTGTTTTTACTGGAATACTACTGCAGAAGAACTGGTGTAAGTGGCTGAGAACTGTTATAGAAATCCTTTTTTTACCGCAGCATGAATTAAAGCCGCTGTATTTTTAACGTTGAATTTGGTGAGAATGTTTTTTCGATGGGAGTCTACCGTAGTGGTACTAATAAAAAGCCGTTTACCAATTTCCGGATTCGTTAATCCTTCTGCAATGAGCGCCAATACCTCTTTTTCCCGAAGTGTTAATATTATTTCATCATCAGGCTGATAGCGGAGTGTTTGGGCTGCCTCGAAACTAAAATAAGATTTCCCTTTCATGGTCATCTCTATGCATTCTAACATTTCTTTGGTAGAAGCATTTTTCAGCAGGTAGCCGGAAGCGCCATTTTCTATCATTTTTTTAATAAAACTTTGCTGATTAAATGTACTTAATGCCACCACATTTACGGATGGATATTTTTCTTTAACGGTTTTGCATAGTTCAATACCGCTGGTATCGGGTAAATTAATATCCATTAAAATGATATCGGGTAATTGTTGTTGTAAAAATGCCATACATGATGATGCATTCATAGCATGGCCTACCCATTCTATATTTTTTTCATGTTGTAGTAAGGCATGAATACCTTCTATCACCATGTAATGATCATCTACTATAAATAATTTAGTTATCATACCTTCAATTCTATGTGAATAGAAGTGCCTTTTTCCGGTGCTGATTGAATATTAACCTTGCCTTTCAAATATTCTATCCTGCTACGTATGTTATTCCATCCCATGCCTTTAGCATAATGGTAAGCATTTTCAGGCATTCCTTTTCCGTCATCCTCCACCGTAATATGTATAATGGGAGCATCATAGCTAATTTGCACAATAGCCTGTTGGGCTGCTGCATGTTTTAATATGTTGTTGATGAGCTCTTGTGCAATTCTATACATGTTGATGGCAATGGTTTGCCCAAATAGTTTATCTTGTATACCAATGCTTTGGTATTTAATTTGAAGGGCACCGGTTTTATTGGTTTGCTGGCATAAATCTTTTAATGCGGCATCTAACCCAAATTTTAGAAGTGCTTCCGGCATCATATTGTGTGCAACCCTGCGCATTTCATTGATGGATGAGTCGAGCATATCAATACTTCTTTCAAATGCCTGCTGATTTTCAGGTGTCATGATTAAATTTTGTTTCATATGGCTCATAGTGTATTTTATTCCTGATAACATACCGCCTAATCCATCATGTAAATCTTTTGCCAAACGGGTACGTTCTTGTTCTTCTCCCTTTAATACCGCTTCTGCTGCAGCTAACTGCTGTTGGGTTTCTAATTCAATTATTCTTTGTTGTTGTAAGGCTTGTTTGTGTTTGTAATTACGATACGATAATGCACCAATGATAAAAAAAGTAATAGATGCACCAATTAATATGTAGTTCCATATTTTATTTTGTTGCAATTCCAATTGTTGTAATTTTTTTTCAGCTTCTAACTGGCTAATTTGTAATTCTTTGTTGGTATTTTGGTATTTGGCCTCTAATTCGTATAAATAGTTCCGGTTACTTCTGGCATCTAATGAGTCTTTGAGTATGGTAAATTCTTTTAAGTAACTGAATGCCTGTGGTAGGTTACCTAATTTCTCTTCTACAATCACCATATTTTCCAAACCATATTTTGTAATTTGGTCTAACCCCGATTTCCGTGCTAAGTCAATTGATTTTGTTAAATACGCTTTAGCCTCAGTGTAAGCACCTTTTTGCATGTAATCAAAACCAATTTCTTCCATCGTGGCAATAATTTCATATTGGTTATGAATTTTTTCCATCAATTCCAACGCTTTTTTTCTATTGTTGATGGAGGAATCAAATTGTTGTTTTCCTTCAGAAAAATATTTACCAATCAAATTATAAGTTTTTCCCTCTCCATAATTATTTTGAAGTGTATGCGCCAATGCCACATTTTTTTTCAATGGAATTAATACACTGTCAAATTGTTTCAATGCTAAGTGGATAGACATTTCCTGATTAATGGCAATAATAGTTTTTCCGGGATCATTTAATTTTACTGCAGCTTTGTTTGCTTCTTTAGCATATTGCAACGCATGTTCATTATCATTTAAAAATGAATAGATGGTAGCCAGATTGATATAAGGGAAAAAGAAAAGTCCTTCTTCATGAATTGATTTAAAAATATTGGCTGCTTCTAAATATTGAATGGTGGCTGAATCGTATAGCTGGCGTTGATGATAAAGCACTCCATAATTATGTGTTAATAATCCCTTTTGCTTAATGAATAATTTGTCTTTTTCATTTTTTACTATGCTATATGCTTTGTCATAAAAAAATTTACCACTATCGGTAATAGCTTTATCTACATATAAAACACCTCTTAATCTATACGCAATAGATAAGCCAAGTTTGTAATTTGTTTTTTTAGCCAGTAGAATAGATTGCCAGGCTAATTCTGCTGCTTTTTCCGGATTTAAAAATTGCAACTTGCCAATTATATCATTCATTCGGTTTACTTTGGCGGTATCATTCGGAAGGTATTGTAATGCATTCTGTAAACTGTCTACTTCTCTTGTTTGCGCAAATGAAACAAAGCGTACTATTAAAAATAAATAGATAAAATAAATTTTTTTCATATACTTTCCTTACACGCATGAGACGCTTCAACAAATTAAGCATTTTATCAACGTCCTGCTTATCCCCCTTTTAGGTGATTTTATCTGTTTACAGGAAATATCCTGCTTTTAAGGGATTGATAAAACAACATTGACAGTTCATTTTTACATCATCATTAAAAAATAAAAAACCATACATCATGAAAAAGTTATTATTTATCCTGCCGGTCTTTTTTTTCGGTCTTGCCGTGAATGCACAGCAAACAGAAGACGATATCTATGTAGGCAAAAGCAGAACGTTTGGAAACTATAAAGGAACCGGTATCGTTTATGCCAACTCCAAGCCCCTGCCTGGTATGGATAGAAATGTAAAACAAATTAAAGGCGGGTCAAACGTAACCGGCATCGTAGTAAAAGTTGAGTGGTGCGAAGAAGATTGTATGACAGTGTGGGTAAAAAAAGATGATGGAACTACAATTTCAATTGGAACAAAAGACTACGGTTTTACTGTTCCTAAAGATATAGTGGGAAAAAGAATTAATATAGAAGGAATAGACCCCGCCAGGCCCATCCGTGAAAGAAGGACTGTGACAAAAGAGTATCAGAAAGACATTCAGTTTGTGGCAACAGGTATAAAGATTATGGACTAAAAAAGTGTAAAAGAGCCATTAGAAAAATAGCTATTGGTTACATTCTAAATAATTGACGATGAAAAAATATATTCTCCGGTTTTCCATAGCAATGATCACTATTGTTTCGGTTGGCTTTGCCCAAACCAACAGCTTTGATGTATTCACCTATCAGCCACCGGAGTTTTTTACCAAAAGTGAATTACCGGCAATGGTACAATTTAATTTGACCAATAATGATGGCAGTTTCTGTACTATTATATTGTACAAAAGTATGCCTGCCAAAGATGATATGCTAAAAAATGTAACCAGCCAGTGGAATGAACAGGTGGTAAAGCGATTAAGTAAAGCAGATAAAAAGCCAGGCAAAGTTTACACACAGCAAATGTGGGATGGATGGGCAACTGCATTAGCGATTGGCAATTTTTATCAAAACAAAAAGAAGTGCGTTGTGATGCTGTATTCATTCCGAAAAAATAAAACAGCTGCCTGTGGCGTATTTGCTTTCAGCGATAAATCTTTTAAAGGACCGGTAGAACTATTTTCAAAAAACCTTCACCTAATAAATAACAAATGAAAAAGTATTTTTTATTCCTGTTTTGCTTTCTGCTTTCAGCAACCATCGCTTCTGCACAGTCAAAACCAAAGACTCCCGTAAAAAACAATATGCAGGCGTTGCAAAAACTGTTAACCGGAACTGGCCTGCCTTTCAGAATGGTTAACGACAGCCTTGCAGCCATACCTTATGGAGGCGAAAACATTACATCGTACCAGGTAGTAGTGCAAAAGGTGGGTGATTTGTATATTATTTATACCAATCTTACAGAAGCCCTGCCAGGAAAAATTGACGAAACAAAATACAAATACCTGCTACAGCAAAACGATCATTATGATGTGGTAAAAATAGGAATGAGTGCAGATGATAACACAGTGTACTTAAGAGCCGATATTTATAAAACAGCTACTACTTCAGCGATACTGACGAGGATTATAAAACAAGTTGCCAATGTTGCCAATATTGTAGCCGGAGATATGAAATAAAATTCGCTAAATAAAAAAATTATTTACAATGAAAAAATATCTTCTTGCATTTGTCCTGCTTCTTCTAATGACAGTTGCTTTTGCACAAACCAAACCTAAATCAAAAGAAAAACCCCCCACCCAAAAAGAGATGAATGACATGATGAAGGAAATGCAAAAAGCAATGGATGAGATGAGTCCGGAAGATAAAAAGATGATGGATAGCATGGGTATTAAAATGCCTTCAACAAAAACAATTCCCAAACTAACCGATAAACAATTGGCTGATGCATGGGAAGATGAAAACCGTATTGTGCCTAAACGAGATGCTGTACGTATTGCCGCCATACCAAAAGCAGTTACGGATTCAAAAATGGGAGCGTATATAGCAGCAGTACAAAATAAATTAGCATCAACTTTTAAACCCGAAGTGATAACAATGGGAAATAAAGTGTATGACTATGTAAAGTCAAACAGTAAAAGCACAGGCCAGGCAGGTAATATGGCGATGGGTCTTTGGATGGCGGGCAAGCCGGAGATAGCTTTATATGTTTTAGGAAAATTATGTGCAGCAGATGCCGGCAACACCGATAACCTCAGTAATTATTCGGCTATGCTTTCCATGCAGGGAGCACAGCATCTGGCTATTCCTATTCTCAATAACCTCAATGCTAAATATCCAAAAAACAGTACGCTGCTTAATAATCTCGGGCAGGCGTGGTTTGGTCTTGGCGAAATTGGTAAAGCCGAAAAATACATTGATAGCGCCATACATATCTACGCTTATCACCCGCAGGCTAATCTTACTAAATCATTGATAGAAGAAAGCAAGGGTAACAAGCAAGGAGCCATTGATGCCGCTAAACGCAGTATTGCAAAAGCCTACAGCATGGACAAAGAAAACCGTTTAAACAAGTTGGGTTACAAACTCCAAACTAAAGATGTAGCCTGGGATAAGCCCATGCCACAAGATGCACTGGGACTGGAGAAATTTAAATGGCCCGATTACCCTATGAATGTTGAAGAAAGCGAAGTGTTGGAAGTTGAATGGGATGCATTTAAGAAAAAATGCCAGGAGGATTTAGAAGAATTGAGAATGCAGGAGAAAACCCTTGAAAAGCAAGTGGAGGAAGCAAACAATGTGCGGACAAAGCAATTACCGCAGGTAGGTCAAAGAGGGATAATGGTTTATCTCTTTCCACCCCTTGCACATAAAGCCATGGCAAAACTCAGTTACCTCGTTGTTGACAAAGACGGGCATATTGCATTCTCGCACCAGAAAAAAGCACAGGCAGTAGCCAATGCAAACATTGAGATAGCAAAGTTCGAAGACATACTCTCCAACCAGATAAAAGTACTGAACAAACAATACGAAGATGATTTCGGAGAAGGCAAGCCAAACCCATTTGATGCTGCCTGCGCCGACTATAACAAGGCAAGCAATTCCTTTCTGAGTTCATCTAACACATTATTGCGGGATGCATTCGTTGATTTTCTTGGTTTCATGCGACGCAAGATCAATAATGAAATGTATTACTATCAATATACAATGTGGCCGGAAAATTTTGAATTAGCAAAAGTTCAGGCAAAGATGAGTTGGCTCTCGTTATTAGTGAATCAGAACCCGAGGTTCAAAGATAAAAATGGCTGGTGTCAGGACAAGATTGATTCGGCAGAAGGAAAACCTTTCAAGCTGTCAAAATTTGATGATATAGCTTGCCAGTACAAAGCTACTATGGATTTAAAAATAATAAAGTTTACAAACAACTGCAGCCGCATGACCAGTGAGTTTGATTTTATGTTTCTAAACTATGTTAGAAAAGATGATTTTGAGCGGGCAGAAGGTGACACTTA
>JAKAKY010000154.1 GCA_021824365.1 Bacteroidota bacterium
AATCGGCGAATAGTTGTGATTTGCTTTCAAATTCTTTTTGTTCGATCTTTGATAACAACAGTAAACGGTGCAATTCAACGCCGGTAAGGGTTTTCAAAGAAAACAGAAAGAAAAAAATGATTAAAAGGCTGTTCTGCCTACTGCAGGTACAGCCTTTTTTCGTTTCTATTGCAGTATATTTTCAGCTAAAACAATTCTAATTGTTGGGGTATGGGTTGTGCAGGCGCCTCTTTTTTGCCCTGGAATAGCTCCATCATGCCAAATTGCTTATCGGTTATGGTCATAATACCAATATGCCCCTTTTCGGGCAATATTTTTTTTACCCGCTTAATATGCACGGCTGCATTTTCCATACTGGGGCAATGCCGCAGGTAAATAGAAAATTGAAACATTACAAAGCCATCGGCCATAATCTTTTTCCTGAATTCCTGTGCCGTTTTCCGCTCCGTTTTGGTTTCGGTGGGTAAATCAAAAAATACCAGAACCCACATAATACGGTAAGCGTTGAAACGTTCGGATACAGTAACTGATTTGGACATAAGGCAACTTATGGGGCATAGTGATAAATGATACCTTTTGTAGTTATCCTCATTACAACGTGATAATTACTAATATTATTATTTGATCTATGCTTTTTATTGAATGGTATTGTGTGCAAACGCGTAGCATCCTGTAAAAGGAATGATATTTTATGCAGCAGGAAATTCAGGAAAAACCAATTTTCGTTGCTCGCCGGCATAGCATCTGGATAAAGAGAAAGCTGTTTTTTGCATGGCTACCAATAACGGGCTGGTTTGTTCTTCTATTATTGTATCAAGTGTTAACACGTTCAATAATTGCACTTTAAAGGGTTGTGTTAATACTTCAACAGCCGAGGTTTCGTGTATCATGTTGCGTACTATGGCATCTACAAATGGGCGGTAGGGTTCCATCATATCATCGGCTAAACAATAGGCATTGTAACGGTTGCGGTGAAAAATGCCCAGTGTGGGCAATAATCCGGCCCCTGCAATGGCTCGGGCCATGGCAGCCCGTATAATGGCATAGCCGTAATTCAACAAATTATTAGGTGGTGGGCCTTCCCGTTTTCTGAAAAATTGCCAGGCATCCGGAAACAAATGCCCCCAGTAATAAGCCGCTGCTTTGGCTTCGGCATTATCGGCATCACCACTTTTTACGTTTTGCCGTGCATTGTTTAAATAGCCATGGGGTATATGCCATTTTTGTAAAACGGCTGACTGGTTATTGATTTTTGCTTTTACGGTTTGTTGCCACAATTGTTTTTTCAGTGGTTCGCTGGCTGCCAACTGTTCCTTAAAGCGCTCACTTTGCAGGGTATGGCTCTCTAAACTCAGCAGCATACCACTGGGGTGGTGAGTGTTGTTGCAGGTAATTACTGCAATGTTATTGGCTATTAGCTTATCTAACAGAAAATGGGTAGTGGTAATTTGCGGATGTTCTAATACCAAAACGCCCATATCTTCAATGGGTACTGTTTTATCCTGCCGGTCTTCTAATCCTTTAATATGCGCATAGCTAATCACTAATTGCTCATTGTTGCATTTTAGGTGACAGGGATTTTCTATGCAAAGGGTGCGTTTAATCATTGAATGTGTGTAATATATTTGGTTAAAAATACATGAAGTGAACAGACTTGAATATTGTTAGTTGTGTAGTTGTCACTGCTTGGAGTTATTATGAAATTTTTTTTCGTCTTTAAATCTTCTATACAATTAAAAAATCCTTTGGGAATTTCCGGCGCATTGCTTCGTTTTATTTCAATGCAGGCTACGGGTATATTTCCGCTAACCAATACTACATCTGATTCTGCACCATGATGTGTGCGATAGTAGTAAACAGATAAATGGGATGGTGCCAGTTGATGGATCTGTTCTATTACAAAACCTTCCCATGAAGCACCGGAAACAATATGGCCGGCTAATTCATCAGTTGTTTGAATGCGGTTCATGTAATGCAATAAGCCGCTATCCCGAAAATAGATTTTAGGTGATTTTACTATCCGTTTAGTGGTATTGATAAACCATGGTTGTAAACGCCTGATTAGAAAAGCCCCTTCCATAAAATCCAAATATTTCAGTACAGTAGCCCTGCTAACACCTAATGAACGTGAAATATTTTCATAGTTTACAATATTGCCGCTAATAGCGCTTAGCATTGTCCATACATTTCGAACAGTAGCAGGTGATAGATTTTCATTCATTAAAAAATTTACATCGCGCTCTACAAAAGTTCGATAATAATTTTCAGCCCAGGCATACCATTGTGTATTGGTTCGTAAGGTAAGTGCTTCAGGGTAGCCGCCTCTGAACCATAGTTTATCCTGCGAAATGTTGGCTTTATCAGCTTCAATTAAGTTAATGGTGGGTAGTTTTATATGCGCAATTCTACCTGCCAAACTTTCAGAAATGCCTCTTATTAAAAATGGTGAAACTGAACCAAGTAACAAAAAACGCCCCGGTTTTCGGTATTCATCAATTAATGGGCGTAATATGGTAAATAATTCCGGCATTGTTTGTACTTCGTCAATAATAACTAATTTGTCTTTTAATCCGGCAAGCATCGTTTCAGCATCTTCCAGTTTGCGCCTGTCAGATGGTTTTTCTAAGTCAAAATAAACAGTAGCCGATTTTTTTTTATCGGCAATTTGCTTAGCTACAGTTGATTTGCCTATCTGCCTTGCACCTAATATGGCTACGGCAGGAAATTGTTTCATCTGCTTTTGTAGTGCTTTTATTATATTTCGTTGTATCATTTTTACCGTGAAAATTATAAAACGAATATATCATTTTTCACGGTAATAAAAAATAAATCTTGCGTTTTTGTGCCTAATCAATAAACTGGATTATTGGAAAATAGGTTTTAGAAAAGGTTACATTATGTATAATTTTTTAGTATATTTTTTTACCGTAAAAAATTATAAGTGCATTTATAATTTTTCACGGTAAGTAAATGTTTTATTTCTTACTATTAGGATATAGGGAATTGTAAATTAATATTTTACCTGGCTACAGGGTTATTCAAAAAAAATTTTATTTGAATAAGTAATTTTAATTTTTTAAAAAATTGGTTACTGTTTGTAATTAATTATTGGCAGTTACCCAATTAATTAACCCATCAGGCATTATTTCAAAATGTTTTCCTTCGATAGCCATATTCAGCCAGTTCATAGTATATAATAACTTAGGCCAAGGCTCATAATTGTTCAATTTGTTTTCTGTTAAAGCATCCGAAATTTTTTTAGTAAACCCGATTGTTCCACCGCCTCCAAATTCGTATTTGGGATAAGCTTTCTTTAATTTGTCATCATCTCTACTTTCTAAATGGTGTTTAAAGGTGATCTGCCCGCCAGAGAATTTAATTAATAAGTAAGTTCGATAGCTAATTCGTTTTTTATAATCTTCTATATACTCGTCAGTTAACTTTTTTAACTCATCCAAATTTTTTTCGTAAAAAATAACTTTCATACCCGGTTTCAGGATTGCATACGGTTTTTCTTTGTTTCCGTTTTCATCAAAAATCGTCTCTCCGGTTTTTTTATCTGTTCTATATAATTCAATATCGTGGATACTTTTAATTTCACCGGCTCTAACTAATTGGGATACATCCATTAATGAAATAATTTTCAATTCACGATCTATTTTTTCATTCCCTTTTTTATCTTTAGTTATTTTTTGGTAAAGTGCGCAGAGAATATTTTCTCCATTTTTAGCCCAGTAATAGTTTTTATGTTCTTTATTGCTATAAATATCTTGCTTCCTAACTTGGATAGGGTTGGTGACAGTAGATTCAAAACATCTTATATGTCTTATTTTATGCATTCTTTTTCCTTCTTTGTTTAACATATAAAGTCCACCATCTTCAGCTAAAGTTGTAGCTAATGATCTTTCTCCTATTTGTGCTTTAATTATTTTTTTTATAGTTGGATCGACTATGGTATCGATGTTCAAATTTTTATCAACTTCTTTTCTTAGAACTGTTTTGAAAGCTTCATCACCTTCTAAAAATTTCCAATTGCCATTTTCATCTCTAACTGGTTTATCATTTTCTCTTTCCACCATTTGAATTTTTCCGTACATAGTAGCTAAATGTAATTCTCCTCTAATTGCATCTCCCTTCGCCACAAAATTTTTCCCTTTAATTCTCATTTTTTTGGAAGCCGGAATTACGGAACGATTTCGGGCAATGTTATTATTTAAAATAGTTTCATCTAATTGCTTGATGGCATTATTAAATCCTTTGGGTTTAAATCTAATTTTATAATCGTTTAATTCCTCGTTCAAATGCTTTATTTTTTCCTGAATAGCTGGTTTGTTTTGTACAGTATCTGACTTCAGTAACAACTCTTCTTCTTTTATTGTATACCAAAGCTCTAGCATTTTGTCACAAATAGCAGCAGTAGGAATTACTGATAAAACCATTGCATCTTTGGCATGATGACTATGCTTGCTGCGGTCTTTTTTTGTTCCTGTTTCCTGTACATCAAATATTTTTCTGAATTCTGCTGTTATTTCCCCCTTTTGCACTTCTACAATATTAAAATATGATTTCAAATAATGAAGGGCATATTTGGAAATCATTTGCATGTCTTTTAACTGACTATTTTTAAAACCGGGTTTTACTTCTTTCATTGTAAACCGTTCCACTTTATTTCGCCAATAATCTAATTCAAACTGCCAAAGATGCTTCTCACGAATTGCGATATTTTTGTATTCAAGTGTAGTTGCCCTTTTTGATTTCCCTTTCCAAAACTCTACTCGCATTTCCAGATCCCTAACTTTTTGCTTCCATTTTTCAATTCGTATGGATATGTCATTGTAGTTTGGTAACTCTGTAGGTATTTGGTTCTTTTTTATATTGCGATTGTAATCAAAAAAGCAAACAGTTTTATTAGCAAGGCTGTTATCAAATGAAATACTTCTTGGAATGGTGTGTTCAACATCAATTATATTTTCATTAAATAAATCAGTAATTCGAATGGGTTTCCCAGTATACATGCAAAAGCATTGTTGCTCTTTCCAAAGCCTGTATTTGTCTATCACATTATCTTTAGCTTTTTTGAGCTTTATCCATAATTCTTTTTTGATATTTTCAAAATGATTTTCGCTAAATTCATATATTTCGTCATCTGCTACTTCTTCTTCATTTTTTTTTGTCTTTTTGATCCTACCTTTTTTTCCTTTAGCTGACCGGTCGTCTTCAACAGCAGTAAACTTTCCATTTTTTTCAAATCCTTCAGTTGATTCTATCATCTCATACCACAATCGAAATTTTTCAATATCACTGTCTGAATCAGCATTTGCCTTTATGTCTTTTGCTTCTGGGTCTTTAATTAATTCTAAAATAGCTGCAGCAAATTCTTCATTTTCTTTCCGCCTGATTTGCTGATATTTTTCAATAGCCCATCTCTTATTAGTGTCATTTAACTCACGTCCTACTTCAATCACTATTCTTGTTTCTTCGTCAACTTGTCCTGTAACAATGTAGTAATTCACTAATTTCTTTAATTCATGAAGTGTACGCATGGCCATTGGGTTCTTGAATGCACCCGTTTTGGGTGGGCCAAGCATTACTATATTTTTTACAATGCCGTTGTACTTATAATATTCTTCCCTTGCCTGTGGATAAATGGCTATCATGGAAGGATGGTAAAGCTTATTTATTCTTTTGCATTTTTCACAGTTGCATTTTTTTTCTCCGGTTTCAATTTTTTTAAATGTATTTGGGCAATGCAAAAGATCACGAAACTTATCTGCCAGAAAAACTTTCATGGCATCTCCCAAGCGGGGTAATTTGTAAAACTCCCGATCGCTGGTATTAAAAAATTTTTGATAACTATCTGAGATCTGTTTAATGTACTTGACTTTCTCTTCTGCAGAAAACTTTTTCCACGTTTCTTTACCAAAACCCTCTTCTGCAGCTTTTTCTATTTGTACATCATCCCGTTCTATACTGCTGATGGGTAGTTTAAAATCTCTTGAGCCAACTATATAATTTGTGTCATTATCTGCAAACCTAGCACTACCCGTAGGACGAGCTTTGTATTTTGCAATAAGGTTATTGACGATATTCAATATTCTTTTTTCCTCACGATTTTTTTCAATGACTAATGTTTTCAATGATTCGGTTATAAAATGTTTATTCTTTTCCCAAATCTCTTTTCCAAGAATTTCCGGAACTTTTCCTAATAAAACTGCATCTGTATAAATATACCCTTCGCGTAAAAACGGAAGAATATTATTAATTGCTTTCAAACTTAATTGGGCATAACCAACGGGCATAGCATACCAAAGACCAATTAATTGCCGAATCTTTTCGTCACCTAATTTTAGTTTTGACTTTCCATAATCTTCTATAAAATCCTGATCATCACTTTCAAACAATACATGCCATACATCTTCATAAAATGGTACTGTATAAGTTTTCCCACTTTTGTCATTTTTACTAACAGGTTTATTCCATTCTTCGCCAAAAATATTTTTTAATCTACTTGAAATATTGCAGGCAGAAACGTTGGTTTTATAATTGTAGTTGAAATCCCAATCATCATGCTTATTTCGTTCTTTTATCCATTTTGCAATTGAAATAAAATCAAAGTCTTTTTGAATAAAAAATTTTTTATAATAAAATTCTTTTCTCATTTCAATTGGCAAAAAACTCCATTTGTTATCTTGGCTGCCTTTTATTCTGTATTCGATGCTATTAATAAAACATAATGCCCTAAATTCTTCAAATTCCGGTCTACTAAGTGGACAACGTGTTTTGCCTACGAATATCTCTCTTTGTTTATTTTTATCAAATATTTTTCGACTTTCCAAGGTGCAATAACCTACCAATCCTTTTTGCGAACGTAATGGTCTTTGCCAGAAAATAGGTGATTGTGCTATGGTTATTTTTGAGTCTTTATCACTAAAAATTTCATTAAAGTCTAATCCCTGAAAATAAAATATGTGTTTTACTTCTTTAATGAGTAATTTCCGTGTGATATGCTGATGTAAATTTTTTCGAATGCGTATTCCTTCAGTAGA
>JAKAKY010000155.1 GCA_021824365.1 Bacteroidota bacterium
ACCACAAATGGCATGTGCTCCTCTTTACAGCCGCGGGTGGTTATGGCTGCAACGCCAAAACGAATACCCGAAGTTACAAAAGCGCTCTTATCATCATAAGGTACCATATTTTTATTGGCGGTAATAGCAGCGTATCCCAACACCTGCTCAGCTTTTTTTCCACTAATATTCTTGTTACGTAAATCAATTAACATTAAATGATTATCTGTTCCCCCACTAATAATTTGGTAATCTTTCGCTACAAATGCTTTTGCCATTGCCTGTGCATTGAGTTGCACCTGTTTGGCATACTGTGTAAATTCATCTGACAGTATTTCTCCAAAGGCCACTGCTTTTGCAGCAATTACATGTTCTAAAGGCCCACCTTGCGTTCCGGGAAATACCGCCATATCAATTAAATGACTCATCATTCTGATATTACCTTTCACATCTTTTAATCCAAAAGGGTTTTCGAAATCTTTTCCCATCATAATTATACCACCTCTGGGGCCTCTTAATGTTTTATGAGTAGTAGAAGTTACAAAATGACAATGTTCAAATGGATTACCTAATAAGCCTTTGGCAATTAATCCGGCAGGATGCGCAATATCTGCCATTACAAAAGCTCCTGCTTCATCGGCCACTTTTCTGATCCGGGCATAATCAATATCGCGGCTGTATGCACTGGCACCGCAAATAATTAGTTTAGGTTTTATGGTGCGTGCTTTTTCTTCCAGCATCGCATAATCTATTAACCCTTCTTCTTTGGTAACATCATAAAAATGAGGCTGATACAATTTGCCGCTAAAATTAACTGCTGCACCATGGGTAAGGTGGCCGCCCATGCTTAAATCTAATCCTAAAATAGCATCGCCCGGCTGTAAAATAGCCAGCATTAAGGCAGCATTAGCCTGTGCCCCGCTGTGCGGTTGCACATTGGCATACTCAATTTTAAAAATTTGTTTTAATCTATCTATTGCTAATTGTTCTGTTTGGTCTACTATCTCGCACCCACCATAATACCTTCTTCCCGGATATCCCTCTGCATATTTATTGGTCATTACACCGCCCATAGCCTGCATTACCTGTAAGCTGGTAAAATTTTCTGAAGCAATTAATTCAATGCCACGACGTTGACGCTCTAATTCCTGATGAATAAGGCTAAAAACCACGGTATCTTTTTGCATAAAATTGTTGAATTAAATGGGATATGATGTTATAGAAAGTGTTGATTGCTGCAAAAATAACTCTTCATCTTTAGCTTGCCATCACTTTTGTGAATAAAGGGCATAAAAAAGATGATTTGATGATAAAAAAAAGTTTTCCCTATTTTCACATCCCAAAAAAAGTGTTGGAATGATGTAAATAGATGAAGCAACTCTGTATTCCTAATTTCATTTTCCAAACAATTTTTTATGATACCAAATCAAATGCATAGTTTTATTCAGCAGCATCGTTTAATCAACGAAACTAAACCGACCCTCCAATAATGAAAGCAATTATCCCCGTTGCCGGTGCCGGTACTAAATTGAGGCCCCACACTTATACACAACCCAAAGCATTAATACCTATTGCAGGTAAAACCATACTAAGTTTTATTGTTGATCAGTTGCATGAAGCAGGCATTAACGAGTTTATTTTTATTGTAGGTTATTTAGGTGAAAAAATTCAGGAATATGTTGGCCAAACCTATCCGCATTTAATTACGCATTTTGTTTATCAGAATGAAAGGCAGGGAACCGGCCATGCTATTGAATTAACCAAAAATATTGTAGGCGATGATGAAGTATTTGTAACGTTAGGTGATACCATTTGTGAATTTGATGTAAAGGAAGTGTTAGATAGCCCCTTCAGCATGTTAGGTGTAAAAAAAGTAGATGATCCCCGACATTTTGGTGTAGCGGCCATCGATGAAAACGGATTCATTGAACAGGTAGTTGAAAAACCCGCCATTCCTAAAAGCAATATGGCATTGGTTGGACTGTATAAAATTAAAGAAACCAATTTTTTGTATGAATGCCTGCATCATATTTTTACCCAAAACATAAGAACCTTAGGCGAATACAATTTAACCGATGCATTGGAATGTATGATTGCAAGAGGTGCCAAAATTCAATCTTTCAAAGTAAAAAACTGGTTTGATTGCGGTAAGAAAGAGACGCTTTTAGAAAGCAATGCCACACTACTAAAAAAATTTGGTGGTAAAATTGATGATACAGCCAAGTTAGAAAACACCATCATTATTCCACCCGTTAGTATTGGTGCGGGTTGCACATTAAAAAATGCCATTGTTGGTCCGCACGTAGCTATTGGTGCCAATACCCATATTCAATTTTCCATTTTACGCGATAGTATTATAGGTTCCTATACCCACTTATTTGAAGTAGTGCTCGATAATTCATTAATTGGAAGCGATGCATCCGTAAAAGGATTAAGCCGTAGTTTAAATATTGGCGATAATACTGAAATTGATTTTGGTTAGGCCTATCAGTTCTATTTCAGATTAATTCTTTAATACAGCACAAATAAACGCTATGTTTTCAAACAGGATTACAAAGCTATTTGGTATTGATTACCCCATTGTTCAGGCAGGAATGGTTTGGGCCAGCGGATGGAAATTAGCTTCGGCTGTAAGCAATGCAGGTGCCTTAGGCATTATTGGTGCCGGAAGCATGTATCCTGCTGTTTTAAAAGAACATATTCAACAATGCAGGCAAGCTACCGAAAAACCTTTTGCTGTAAATTTGCCTTTAATGTATCCTGATATTGAACAGCATATTGCTACCATCATTGAAGAAAAAGTTCCGGTTGTTGTTACCAGTGCGGGTAACCCTAAAACATATACATCCATTTTAAAAAGCAAAGGCATTACCGTTGTGCATGTAGTGAGCAGCAGTGTGTTTGCGCAAAAAGCAGAAGCAGCCGGGGTAGATGCAGTAGTGGCCGAAGGTTTTGAAGCAGGCGGACACAACGGAAGAGAAGAAACAACCACTTTTGTATTAATTCCATTGGTTCGTAAAGCGGTTCAAATTCCTGTATTGGCCGCAGGCGGTATTGCTACCGGAAGGCAGATGTTGGCTGCCATGGTATTGGGTGCAGATGGTGTACAAATAGGCAGCAGATTTGTATGTACGCCTGAAGCTTCATCACATAGCAACTTCAAACAAAAAATAATTGAAGCCAAAGAAGGCGATACAGTTTTAAGTTTAAAAAAGCATGTACCTGTACGGTTATTAAAAAATAAATTCTACCAACAAATACATGAGGCCGAAATGAACGGTGCTGATGTTAATACGCTGCAACAAATATTGGGAAAAGGCCGTGCAAAAAAAGGTATGTTTGAAGGCGATATGGAGGAAGGCGAATTAGAAATTGGGCAAGTGAGTGCATTAATCAATGACATACAGCCCGCTGCTGCTATTGTTCAGGATATATGGAGTGAATTTAATGCTGCTTTGCTTCAACCAATTGCAGTATCATAAATGAAATCAGGCGGTTCTCCAACCGCCTGATACATACTTACAATACCTATTCTAATTTTTTATAAAAGCCCATTTCCACATTTCTTTCCAGGTAGGTTTTTTACCATACATTAAAATGCCTACTCTGTAAATTTTTGCAGCCAGCCAGGTAGTGGCTAAGAAACCACCCACCAGCAAAGCCATACTCACCAATAATTGCCAAAGCGGAACACCTTCAGGTATACCATGTGCAATACGTGCCATCATTACAATGGGCGAAGTAAGTGGAAACATGCTGCCAAATACCGCTATTGAACTGTTGGGATCATTCACTGCTTTTGTCATAATAACCATAGCAAAAATAATGGGCATGGTTATGGGCAATAACAAACTTTGAGCATCCTGGGGGTCTTCATTTACCGCACTTCCAACTGCTGCAAATAAAGAAGCATACAATAAATAACCCCCCAAAAAATAAAAAATAAATGTGCCGATAATTAAAGGAAAATTAATGGTACTTAAGCCGGCCATTACTTCGTGTATACCACCATTATTTTTCATAGAAGCGGCTGCCTGCATGGCGCCGGGCTGCATGGGCAAATTGCTGGTTTGTTGTGCCAATTGTGGAAAAATAAGCGGCAACAACATGGTTAAACCCAACACCAGCACAATCCAAATAATAAACTGCACTAAACCCACAGCGCCTATTCCGGTAATTTTTCCCATCATTAATTTAAATGGTTTTACACTGCTTACAATTACCTCGGCAATACGGTTCATTTTTTCTTCCATTACACCGCGCATGACCATGGTTCCATAAATAAATAATATAATGTATATTAAAAATCCGCTAAAATAACCAACCCCATAACTTACACCGGCCTTGGCATCAGAGTCTTTTTTTCCTTCTAAGCTCGTAAACTGTAATGTATTGGCATTTTGTATACTGTCAATTTGTTTTTTACTGAGGTTCAATGCCATTAATCTTTTTTCTTCCAGTAAATCAGAAAAATTTTTTTGAATTTTATCACGTGTCAGTAACCCGATTGATTTGTCTGATTTCAGTGAAAGGGTATCAAACCCCATGATGTTATACTGTTCCGGTATAAGGATATAGCCGGTAATCTTTTTTTGTTGGATTTGCTTGTCTAAATCGATTACAGATACATCTTTCAATACATGAAATTGTATATCTCCCTTTTGTTTCACAGATATATCATTCATGATATGTGCATGATCTATAATGGCAATTTGAATATTGTCGCCGGTTTTTACGGAGAAATAAATAATCAATGCATAAAAACCAAAAATGAGCAATGGCAGTAAAATGGTGGTTAATAAAAAAGTTTTCTTTTGTACCCGGCTCAAAAATTCCCGGCGGGCTATTAAAAAGGTTTTGTTCATATTATTATTTTAAAACTTTTTAAAAATATGGTTTAGTGAGCATGCATGAAAGCTAATGAAATAGATGGTTAAATTATTTATTCAACAGTTTGAAAACTTCTTGCAGCGCTGTGAGTTGACTCTACCAACCGAATAAATATATCATTCAGTGAGGGTAATATTTCATTAAAAGCTACCACATTTACATGCTGCGTAATAAAAAACTGCAATACATCATTGCTCTTAAAACCGGCATGAATATTCAATGTATATTCATTATTTTTTTGCTGCAGTACTTCAAATGAAGGATGTGTGAGCTGTTCCGGCGTGCTATCAAATGCAATATTAAACCTATGCTGTTTAAATTGTTGTTTAATATCCTGTACTTTGCCATCCAGAATTTTTTTACCCAGGTTTACTAAAACAATATGGTTACAAATCTCCTCTACCTGTTCCATTCTGTGCGTACTGAAAACAACGGTACTGCCTTGTTGTGCTAAGCGATAAATTTCATCTTTAATTAAATTGGCATTTACGGGGTCTAAACCGCTAAAGGGTTCATCTAAAATAATCAGTTTAGGTTCATGTAAAACAGTGGTTACAAATTGCAATTTCTGGCTCATACCCTTACTCAGGTCTTCTACCTTTTTATTCCACCAGCTTTCCATTTCTAATTTTTTAAACCAGAAACGAATTTTTGAAAGTGCTTCACTCCTGCTCAATCCCTTTAATTGTGCCAGATACAGGGCCTGCTCGCCTATTTTCATTTTTTTATATAATCCGCGCTCTTCAGGCATATATCCTATTTTTATTGTATCATCCATCGGATTAAATGGCTTACCATCAAAAATAATATCTCCCTCATCCGGATAAATAATACCTGTTATCATGCGCAGTAATGTAGTTTTACCTGCACCATTAGGGCCTAATAAGCCAAATATGTTACCGGCTCCAATTTCAAAACTAATATCATCTACCGCTTTTTGGGTAGCATAATATTTTTTTAAATGTTGTAATTGTAAAATAGCACTCATAAAGTATGAATCATTGATATGAAACGAATGAACTGCTTCATGCAGTCATTAGCAATTTTAATATATTTTTTTGAAACAGCACATTAAATATTAGGAATGTGATGAACGGTATAACTGGCAGTAAAACAGGTATATCTTATTGCATCCAACGTAGTGCAATAGTATTAGCTACCAGTTCGCCATCAATAGCAGCACTTACTATGCCACCGGCATATCCGGCGCCTTCACCACAGGGATATAAATTTTCTATATGTGGATGCTGCAATGTTTCTGTATTTCGCGGTATGCGCACCGGTGATGAGGTTCTGCTTTCCGCAGCCACCACAACAGCTTCATTGGTAAAATAGCCTTTCATTTTTTTACCAAAATGTTTAAAGCCCTGTTGCAGTGATTGATGAATAAACCCTGGAAGTACATTTTTTAAATAAACCGATTGCAGCCCCGGAATGTAGCTGCATGCCGGCAAAGAGGTTGAGGTTTTATTTTGGGAAAAATCTACGAGCCGCTGAGCAGGTGCCACAAATTGTCCGCCGCCTGCGGCATAAGCCTGCTGTTCAACCCACTGCTGAAAATATAGCAATACCAACGGATGTTGTTGGAGTGTGCTATTGGATGATGCAATAGGTACTGCATCTTGTTGTTCCCGATACCAATTTTTGTGTTGCTGTAACCAATGAAAGGCATCTGCCTCACTTACCTGCACCACCATGCCACTATTTGCAAATGGATTGTTGCGTTTAGAAGGGCTCCATCCATTTACTACTAACTCGTTGGGCGATGTGGCTGCAGGAGCAATGATGCCACCAGGGCACATACAAAAACTAAACACACCTCTGCCGTTTACCTGTTCTACCAAACTATAGGCGGCAGGTGGCAAATGCGGATCTCTGTTCGTTTCGGTTTGCTGTGCATTGGGTAAAGGGCAATGATATTGAATTGCATCAATCACTGCCTGCGGATGTTCTACACGTACGCCCAATGCAAAGGGCTTGGCTGCTATGGCTATTTGTTTTTGAAACAACAAATGAAAAATATCACGGGCTGAATGTCCTGTTGCCAGTATTACGGCGTCCGCTTCCCATACGGCATGGTTGGCAGTGCGCACTCCTTTTATCTGATAATTTACTATCAAAAAATCAACCACTCGTTGTTCAAAATAACAGGCGCCACCG
>JAKAKY010000007.1 GCA_021824365.1 Bacteroidota bacterium
AAAACCTAATTAATTAATAAAATTGGATGAAACAGATAAGGCAATGTATCTTAAATGCACAGCTAAAATTAAAGATGAAATAGCATTTTTGCAATCAGAATTAAGCCAATCATCACTTATTGGTTTAAACCTTGAAAAAGCAGTTGAGAAATGTTTAATGATTGCCCAAAACTTAAATAATATGTGGGTTACAGCAAGTTTTGAGAATAAAAGAAGGCTGCAAAATGTCGTATTCCCTGAAGAAATTTTTTATGATAAGCAAAAAGAAGAAGTTCGAACCGAAAAAATGAATAGCCTGTTCCTCTCAATCCCGCCACTGCAAAGGGTTATAGGCGAAAATAAAAAAGGTAATCTTTTGGAAGATTACCTAAATGCCGGTAATGTGCGGAAGAGGAGATTCGAACTCCCACGCCGGTGAAGGCGCTACCACCTCAAAGTAGTGCGTCTACCAATTTCGCCACCTCCGCATATTAATCAATCAGGAGCGCAAAAATAAGTATTTGCAGGATTGACAGCAATTTAGTTTTTAAGTAGTAACTCATTGGTTTTTACATTCGTTCCGGCACCTGAATACCCAATAATTGCAGGGATGTTTTGATAACCTGTGCGGTTAGTGTAGCCAACTGAACTCTCAATTGTTTTAGTTGCAGATTGGTTTCCTGCGCAATGGGATGGTCAACATAAAAAGAATTGAAAGTTTTCGATAAATTGAACACATAAATGGCCAGTACAGAGGGGTTAAGGGTATTGGCCGCATCGGTCATAAATCCGGGAAACTGCTCTAATAATTTGGCTAATTCAATTTCCAGTTTGCTCATTTGAACATGATTGGAAAATTCAGTTTGCAGCAATTGTTGTTGCTCAATTTTTCTTAAAATACTTTTTATTCTGGCATAAGTATATTGAATGAAAGGACCGGTAAAACCATGAAAATCGATACTTTCTTCCGGATTAAAAATCATTTTCTTTTTTGGGTCAACCCTTAGTAAAAAAAATTTTAAAGCACCAAGCCCAATGGTATGATACAATTGTTGTAATTCCTCGGGAGTAAAATCATTCACCTTGCCTAATTCTTCTGTTTTTTGCTGTGCAATTTGAATCATTTCGGCTACAATATCATCGGCATCTACCACAGTGCCTTCTCTGCTTTTCATTTTGCCCTGCGGTAATTCAACCATGCCATAGCTTAAATGATAAATTTGTTGCGCAGAGGGTAATCCTAATTTTTCGCAAATTAGTTTCAGCACTCTAAAATGGTAATTTTGTTCATCACCCACCACATATATGGTTTTGGATGGGTGAAACTCGGCTTCCCGTTGTTCAGCCAAACCAATATCCTGGGTAATATAAACAGAAGTGCCATCTTTGCGTTGTACAATTTTTTCGTCTAAACCATCTGTCGTTAAATCAATCCAAACGCTGCCATCCTCTTTGGTATAAAAAACTTTTTTGGCCAAACCTTCTTCCACTAATTTTTTGCCTAAAATATAAGTTTCGCTTTCGTAGTAAATTTTATGGAAATCGCTGCCAATTTTTTGATAGGTTTCGTCAAAGCCCCGGTAAACCCATTTATTCATTTTTTTCCATAAGTCAATTACCTGCTGATTGCCGGCTTCCCAATCTACCAGCATTTGCTGTGCTTCCAGCATAATTGGCGCATTTTTTTCGGCATGTTCGCGGCTATGGCCGGCAGCTATTAAACTTTCTGCCTCGGCTTTATATAAATCATTAAATAAAACATAGTACTTGCCAACAAAATGATCGCCTTTGGTATGGGTGGTTTCAGGCTCAGCGCCATTACCTAATTTTAACCAGGCTACCATACTTTTACAAATATGGATACCTCTGTCATTTACAATGCAGGTTTTAATTACATCATACCCGTTGGCTTCTAAAATGCTGGCAATTCCCCAACCTAAAAAATTGTTTCTTAAATGGCCCAGATGTAGTGGTTTGTTAGTATTGGGGGAGGAATATTCCACCAAAATTTTTTCCTGTTTAGGAGTAGCCAAACCATACTGTACATTTTGCCAGTTTTTGTTTAAAAATTGCTGCCAATATGCCGGTTGAATGGTTAGGTTCAAAAAGCCCTTTATAATATTATAACCGGCAAAAATATTGGCATGGTTTTGCAGAAGGTAATTACCTATCTGCTCGCCCATTTGATTGGGCGAAACCTGTAAAGTTTTGGTATAAGCAAACAGAACTATGGTATAATCGCCGGTAAATTCGGGTTTGGTTTCGTTTACCAATACTTGTTCAGGAGTAGTGGTGTACTGATATAGCTGTTGCAATGCTGCTGCAGTATGCGCTTTTATGTTATCTACAATATGCATTATTAACATTTTGGGTCTGCAAATCTAAAGGATTTTTATGCTACCTTCGCCGCCGTTTATGAGGCGAATACACAATTATATAAGAGGTAGAATTTTACAGATAATTGATTGGTTTTATCCCTGGTTTAAACAAATTATGCCATTGCAAACTTTTCGATATGCTGCCTGTGGCGGTTTTAATACTTTAACCGATATTACTTTATTCTTTGTAGCTTATAACTATATATTTTTAAAAAAGCCGGTTCATACACCCATTATTTTAATATCAGCCCCCATTGCATCGTTCCTGTTTAGTTTTACAGTTACTTTTCCGGTAGGGTTTTATTTAAGCCGTTATGTGGTATTTCAGCAAACCGAAGCCAAAAAAACGGTTCAGTTACGTAAATATTTTATGGTGGTAATGGGTTGTTTGTTTTTGAATTATATTTTTTTAAAACTTTTTATTGAAATGTTTCACTGGTATCCAACACCTGCTAAGATAGCTACAACCGTTTTTGTAGTAGCATTTAGTTATCTATCTCAAAAGCATTACACATTCAGGGCTGTTTCTTCGGTTGATTAAGAACAGGCATGCTTTACAAAAAAAATTAGCTGACAATTTTGCATCTTTCCTGTCAGTGGCATAATCGTTGCCAAGTTATATCGAATTCAAAATTGAACTTGTATTTAGCAATAAAATTTATTTATTATGGGAAAAATTATAGGAATAGATTTAGGTACCACTAACAGTTGTGTGGCTGTAATGGAAGGTAACGAACCGGTTGTAATTGCCAACGATGAAGGCCGTAGAACTACCCCCTCTGTTGTGGCATTTTTAAAGAATGGAGAACGAAAAGTTGGTGATCCTGCCAAACGTCAGGCTATTACTAATCCACACAATACCATTTCCAGTGTAAAACGTTTCATGGGAAGAAGGTTTGATGAGGTAACAGAAGAAATTAGCCACTGGAGTTACAAAGTGGTAAAAGGCGATAATAATACCGTTCGTATTGATATTGACGGACGTTTATATACTCCACAAGAAATTTCTGCCATGATTCTTCAAAAAATGAAGAAAACTGCAGAAGACTATTTAGGACAGGAAGTTACAGAAGCGGTAATTACGGTTCCCGCTTATTTTAATGATGCACAACGTCAGGCTACTAAAGAAGCCGGTGAAATTGCCGGTTTAAATGTACGTCGTATTGTAAACGAACCTACTGCTGCCGCTTTGGCATATGGCTTAGATAAGAAACACGACATGAAAATTGCTGTGTTTGACTTAGGTGGTGGTACTTTCGATATCTCCATCTTAGATTTGGGCGATGGTGTATTTGAAGTAAAATCAACCAATGGCGATACTCACCTGGGTGGTGATGATTTTGATAAAGTAATTATGGATTGGCTGGCCGATGAGTTTAAAAAAGATGAAGCTATTGATTTGAGAAAAGATCCTATGGCTTTGCAACGTTTAAAAGAAGCTGCTGAAAAGGCAAAGATTGAATTGAGTTCTTCTTCTGAAACTGAAATTAATTTGCCTTATATTACTGCGGTTGATGGCGTTCCTAAACACCTGGTAAAAAAATTAACACGTGCCAAATTTGAAGCATTATCAGATAGTTTGTTTGAACGTTGTTTAAAACCCTGCGAGGCTGCATTGAAAGATGCCGGTTATGCAGCATCACAAATTAATGAAGTTATTTTGGTAGGTGGTTCAACCCGCATACCCAAAGTGCAGGAAATAGTAGAGAAATTCTTTGGTAGAAAACCCAACAAAGGCGTAAATCCTGATGAAGTAGTAGCCGTGGGTGCAGCCATACAAGGTGCCGTATTAACCGGTGAAGTGAAAGATGTATTGTTGTTGGATGTAACTCCACTTACCTTAGGTATAGAAACCATGGGTGGTGTATTAACCCCTATGATTCCTGCCAATACCACCATCCCTACCCGAAAATCAGAAGTATTCTCTACTGCCAGCGATAATCAGCCCGGTGTACAAATTCATGTATTGCAAGGTGAGCGTCCGTTGGCAAAAGACAATAAGAGTTTAGGTATGTTTAATTTAGATGGCATTCCACCTGCCCCAAGAGGTGTTCCTCAAATTGAAGTTACTTTTGATATAGATGCTAATGGTATGTTGCATGTAAGTGCAAAAGATAAAGGTACCGGCAAAGAACAAAAAATTAGGATTGAAGCCGGCAGTGGGTTAAGTAAGGAAGAAGTAGAAAAAATGAAATCAGAGGCCAAAGCACATGAAGCAGAGGATAAATCAGCTAAAGAAAAAATAGAAAAATTAAATCAGGCAGACAGCCTAATCTTCCAAACTGAAAAACAATTGAAAGAGTTTGGTGATAAAGTGCCTGCTGATAAAAAAGCACCGATTGAAGATGCATTAAATAAGTTGAAAGAAGCACATAAAAATCAAGACATCAATCAACTTGATACAGCTATGGCTGCTTTAAATACAGCCTGGACAGCCGCCAGTGAAGAAATTTACAAAGCACAGGCTGCAGGTGCTCAACCCGGTGCAGATGCAAATGCTGCTGACAATGCTTCCAGCCAACAGGCCGGTGGCGATACAGTAGAGGATGCTCAGTTTGAAGAAGTAAAATAGTTGAATTCTTAATTTTAAAAATAACAAAAGCCTCTGCAACAACGCAGTGGCTTTTGTGTTATTTTCATAAATTATTTATATGTCATCCAACCTTTTTCAATCTATTATTATTAGATCCATCACTTTTAATAATCGAATAGTTGTTTCACCAATGTGTCAATATTCTGCAGAGGATGGTTTTGCAAACGACTGGCATTTGGTACATTTAGGAAGCAGGGCTGTAGGCGGAGCAGGCTTGGCTTTTACAGAAGCCACTGCCGTAAGTCCGGAAGGAAGAATTAGTCCGGGTGATATTGGTTTATGGAAAGATGAACAAATTACCATGCTGCAACGCATTGCCGGTTTTATTGCTCAACAGGGTTCAGTGCCCGGTATTCAATTAGCGCATGCAGGCCGAAAAGCCAGTTGCGAAGCACCCTGGTTGGGTGGCAAACAGTTAAGCATAGCTGCAGGCGGTTGGCCGGTATTAGCACCAAGTGCTATTCCTTTTAAAGAAGAACAGGTGCCGGTAATTGCTATGTCTGTTACTCAAATTCAGGAAGTGATAGCACAATTTAAAATGGCAGCAAGGCGTGCTTTACAGGCAGGTTTTAAAGTAGTTGAAATTCATGCTGCACATGGCTATCTCATCCACCAGTTTTTATCTCCATATAGTAACCACCGAACAGATGTTTATGGGGGAAGCTTTGACAATAGAATTAAATTACTGTTAGAAATAGTTAACGCTGTGCAGCAGGAGTGGCCAAGCGAGTTGCCCTTATTTGTACGTATTTCGGCTACAGACTGGATAGAAAATGGCTGGCAATTAAATGATTCAGTGGCATTGACTAAAATATTGAAGGAAATAGGAGTAGATGTAATCGATTGTTCATCTGGTGGAAATGTTCTCCATGCAAAAATTCCGGTAGCACCCAATTATCAGGTACCCTTTGCTGCTGCTATCAAAAAAGAAACCAAGATATTAACAGGTGCAGTTGGATTAATAACACAGCCGGAACAAGCTGAAAACATTTTATTAGAACAACAGGCAGATTTCATTTTTATGGCCCGTGAAATGTTGCGGAATCCCTATTTTCCTCAGCAGGCAGCAAAATTTTTTAATGAAACAATTTTGTGGCCAAAGCAATATGAAAGAGCTAAATAAATAATAAAAATCATCCATAAGGATTATTAACAAAGCTTTTATCTATAAGCATAATTGTTGTTATAAAAATTAGTTGTACATTCGCACTCGCAATTGAGTATAAGCAGTATATCTGCTTACGGATTAACCAACTTGCCATTTAATTCTCTTCTAACGATTATTGATTTTTATCCGCAAGCATACACATGCTAAACTTATTATTTTAAAAAATTAATAATAACGTTATGAAAAACAAACAGAACAGTTCATTAGTACAATTAGAGAAAGAACACCTGAATCAATTGGTGTCAGAAGTAAAAGAAACAGTAGCTACCAATTTAAGCAACCATGTACCTGCTAAATCTGCACATATTAGTGCAGCTACCGTATGGTATATACAAAATCAGAAAAAACGCGCTTTAAGACAAAAGCTTTCAAACCGTTGGGGCTTATAATATATAGCTACAATTTTTTTATTACAGTGTTAAACCCGGACTTTTAATGTTCCGGGTTTTTAATTTAATGAATATTTTATGCACATTAATTTCTAATTCAATAGGCCATTGCTTATTTTTAGTTTCTTTAAAACACACAGCGTATGCATTTTCACAAAAGAAAATTTTTTGTTTTTACAGTTATATTATCTGTATTAACTATTGGTATTATTTCTTTTACCATTCCAACACAACCCAAACTGAGAAATTTAAAAGTGTTACCTCAAAATATTAGTCATGATAGTTTGGAACATATAATGGATGGGTTTAAGGCAGCTTTAGGTGTTAAATGCTCTTTTTGCCATGTGCCTTCTAAAACGCAGCCAGGTAGAATGGACCCCGCCAGCGATGAGAATCCCAAAAAAGATATTGCCCGTGCTATGATGCGCATGACCATGGAAATTAATGAAAAATATGTGGGTCAAATTCCTCATGCCGATAGTGTACAAATTCAAATGGTTACTTGTGCTACCTGCCATCGTGGTAAATCAAAACCAGAACTACAATAATTGAAAAACAGGTAAAGCAACTTTTTATTAAACAGATTACCGAAAGTTGGCAGTCTGCTTTTTTGCTTTTACACCCTCATTTCATGTTTTTATTCATTTTGTTTTTGTAAAAATAAATTAATGTGTTTAATTTACACATTAATTGTTTAACTTGGCATTATAAAAATTAGAAAAATTGGCAAAAAAACTAACGATTAAACCATTGGGCACCAATAAAAGCACCGAAAAAACTATCCCAAAAAGTAGTGAAAAAAAAATACAATCCGATGCCACATTGCCCGTTGAATCTGCTACCGGAAAAAACCAAAAAGAGAATAAAGTAGTTAAAAAGAAAACTACACCAAAAGAATCGAAGTCTGCAAAAAAAACGACCGATACCACAAAAAAAGAAACAGCTTCAGTTAAAAAAAAGGCAACAACAACAAAAAAAGTAATGACTGCTGATAGTGTAAAACCTACTTCCATTACAACCTTCACAATCGCTTTTTATTTAAAATTCAGTACCCATTTCGGGCAAAATTTATTCATAACAGGTAACCATCCTAAGCTTGGTAATCAAAATATAGAGCAGGCAGTTCCACTTCAATATTTTAATGCTAACTACTGGAAAGTTACCATCCCTTTTGAAGGGAATGAAATACCCAAAGAAGGATTCACTTATCATTACATACTAAAAAATGAAGATGGAACAATTGGTTACGACTGGGGTAATGATAAAAAAATTGTACCTGCTTTTTTGAAAAAAACAAATTTAATCATAGAAGATGCATGGAATTTTGCCGGTTATTATGAAAATGCATTTTATACAGAGCCATTTCAACAAATATTGTTGCCGAAAAATGAGGTGGTTAATAATGCTACCAAATTAAATGCAACAACCACTCATTTTATACGTGTAAAAGCACCTTTACTGCAAGCAGATGAAGTAATTTGTTTATGTGGTGAATCTGCTCTTTTGAATCATTGGAGTACAGAAAAACCATTATTACTGAAGCGGGAAAAAGAAGATGCTGTTTATTCCGTTCAACTAAAAATGCCTGCAAATCAAACTGCTTTACCATACAAATTCGGTGTTTACAATACCAAATTGAAACAGTTTATTCGGTTTGAAAATGGTAATAACAGAATACTAAAACCATTGGATACAACCGCCAATGCCCTTACCATTATCAATGCAGGATTTGCCGTATTGCCCAATAATAACTGGAGAGGAACAGGGGTAGCTATTCCTGTGTTTAGTTTAAGAAGCGAACAAAGTTTTGGTGTAGGTGAGTTCACTGATTTAAAATTATTGGTTAACTGGGCAAAAAGAACCGGATTAAAATTAGTACAGATACTGCCGGTGAATGATACCACTGCCACACACACCTGGACAGATTCGTATCCTTATGCTGCTATTTCTGCATTTGCTTTACACCCTTTATACCTTAATTTAAAAAATGCCACTTTAACCGAAAATGTACATTTATTAGATAATATTGAAGCACAGCGCCTTCAATTAAATGCATTAGAAACGGTTGATTATGAAACGGTAATGCAACTGAAACAAAGTTATTTGCAGCAATTATATCCTTTGCAACAGGCAACTTTATTTCAATCTGCCGAATTTCAATCATTCTTCCAAAATAATCAACACTGGTTAATACCCTATGCAGTATTTTGTTATTTAAGAGATGTATACGAAACTGCTAATTTCAGCGAATGGGCTGAAAATAGTATATATAAAGAGGCAACTATTATAGCAATGGCATCACCGGATGCACCTCAATATCATGCGATTGCTTATCATTATTTTGTTCAGTTTTACCTGCACCTGCAGTTACAAGAAGCTACAGTTTATGCACACCAAAACGGAATTATTTTAAAAGGCGATATTGCCATTGGTGTATATAGAAATGGGGCAGATGCCTGGCAGGCACCGCATTTATTTCATTTGAATATGCAGGCAGGTGCACCACCCGACGATTTTGCCATCAAAGGCCAGAACTGGGGATTCCCCACCTATAACTGGCAACAAATGATGCAAGACGGATTTGCCTGGTGGAAAATGCGTTTTGAACAAATGCGCTATTATTTCGATGCTTTTAGAATTGATCATATTTTAGGTTTTTTTAGAATATGGAGTATTCCTTTAGATGCTGTAGAAGGTATTATGGGCCGCTTTGTGCCCGCTTTGCCTGTGCATATTAACGAATTGTACAGCCGAAATATTTGGTTCGATTATCATCGCTTTACAAAGCCATACATTAATGATGATGTATTGAATGAAATTTTTGGCAATGATGCCGATTTTGTACGCAATACCTTTTTACAATACAATGGTTTTGGAACTTATACATTAAAAGAAGAATGTAATACGCAACATAAAGTTGATCAATATTTAGCCCACTGGAATAATGATGTATTTACACAAAAAATGAAACAGGGATTGTTTGATTTAATCAGCAATGTCATCTTTTTTGAAGAAGATGGAAGCCATGCACAACAATTCCATTTCCGTTTTGCAATGGAAAAGACCATTTCATTCCGCCATTTAGATGCACATACCCAACAACAATTGAGAGAATTGTATGTAGATTATTATTTCCGCAGGCAAGATGATTTTTGGATGAAAGAAGCTTTGCAGAAACTTCCTGCCTTAAAACGGGTTACCAATATGCTGATCTGTGGTGAAGATTTAGGCCTGGTTCCAGCCTGCGTTCCGGAAGTAATGCGGCAGTTAGGCTTGCTGAGTCTGGAAATTCAACGTATGCCAAAAAATCTGCAACAAACATTTTTCCATCCCAACGATGCACCTTATTTAAGTGTAGTAACTCCATCTACACATGATATGAGTACCATTCGGGGTTGGTGGGAAGAAGATAAACAGAAAACTCAACAATTTTACAACAACGAGTTGGGACAATGGGGTACTGCACCTTTTTATTGCGAAGCGTGGATAAATAAGGCCATTGTAGTACAACATTTGTATTCGCCGGCCATGTGGAGTATTTTCCAATTGCAGGATTTGCTGGGCATGGATGAAAACATCAGAAGAAATAATCCGAATGATGAACGTATCAATATTCCATCCAATCCCAAACATTATTGGCGGTACAGAATGCACCTTAGCTTAGAGCAATTGTTAGAAGCCAATACATTTAATGAGGCTATACAACAAATGGTGCAGGAAAGTGGACGATAAATTTTAAAATACTGCAACTGTCAAATATAAACCGGTTTAAGGCCGGTTGATATTTTTTGAACCCGTTTGTTTGGTGTTTCTTTGCGTTGATTTGATGTATTTAAAATGAAATTATATTATAAAAAAATCGAACTTCCTTTCGAGCATCCATTTACTATAGCAGGTGGGCGAACAAAAACCCATCAACCCTCCTTATTAATTGCCCTGCAATTGGGTTCGCTAACAGGTTATGGCGAAGCACCGGCCATTCAATATTATGATGTTACGGTTGAGTTGATGATGGAAGCGTTGAAACAAAAAAGAGCTTATGTTGAAAAATTTGCTTTAACTGAACCGGAAAGATATTGGCATTATTTACATCATTTGTTTCCTAACCATCCCTTCTTGGTTGCAGCCTTAGATATGGCAGCCTGGGATTTGTTCGGCAAAATGGAACAAAAATTAGTGTATCAATTATGGAATGTAACATGGAGGAATATACCACTTACAGATTATACTATTGGCATTGATACGCCTGAAAATATGGTCAGCAAAATGTTGGCTAAACCATGGCCCATTTATAAAATTAAACTCGGGTTTGAAAACGATGTTACATTAGTAGCCGCATTAAGAAAACATACCGATGCTATTTTTAGGGTTGATGCAAATGCAGGATGGAATGTGGAAGAGGCATTAGTCAAGATTCCGCAATTACAACAATTAGGCGTTGAATTCATCGAACAACCATTGGCAAAAAATGATTGGGCAGGGATGAAAGTGTTGTACCAGGCATCTCCTTTACCTTTGATAGCAGATGAAAGCTGTGTGCATGAAGCGGATGTAGAAAAATGTGTGCACCACTTTCATGGCATTAATATTAAACTTACCAAATGCAGTGGTTTAACACCTGCTAAGCGTATGATTACACATGCACGGCAGTTAGGGTTAAAAGTAATGATGGGAAGCATGAATGAATCTACCATAGGTTCTGCAGCCATTGCGCAATTTTTGCCTTTAATAGATTATGTGGATATGGATGGGCCTTTACTATTAAAAGAAGATATGGCCACAGGCCTGAATTTTGAATTTGGAAAAGTAGATTTATTTGGAAAAGCAGGTTTAGGTATTGAGTTAAATCAATAATATGTTTTTTTATCATTGAAATGACAGTATACTATGACACCTGAACGGAAAAATAAATTATGGAATGTATTAAATAAACGGCAACCCAATTTAACGGTTGTAATGGAAAATGTGCAGGACCCCCACAATATTTCTGCCGTAATGCGCAGTTGCGATGCAGTGGGTATTCAGGATATTTATATCATTACAACTAAAATTCCACGTCATAAAAAATTTGGTGCTAAAAGTAGTAGCAGTGCGGTTAAATGGCTTACCATTCATACTTATGATAATGTAGAAGAATGCTACAGGGCATTACGCACCCAATACCAGAAAATATACACTACCCATTTAGCAGCCAATGCTGCACACTTGTATGAACTCAATTTTGTGCAAAACAGCATTGCTTTGGTTTTTGGTAATGAGCATGAAGGGGTGAGTGAAGCGGCACGACAATTAGCGGATGGTAATTTTATTATTCCACAGGTTGGCATTATTCAAAGTCTGAATATTTCAGTAGCCTGTGCAGTAAGCATTTATGAGGCTTTTCGGCAAAAACAACTGGCAGGGCATTATGATAAACCTGCTTTAAATATTTCAACAATGGAACGTTTATTTGCAGAATGGGCGCCTGATGCAGAAAATAATTAGCGTTAATCATTCAATGAATATGAAAAAAAATTTGTTTGTTTTTTGTTTGTTTTTTCTAATTACACAGGTATATGCTCAAAATATTGAAAAGGTGACAATAAAAGATGTAGTGCATTTTATTGATACTACTCAGCAACCTGCTATTATTAACTTTTGGGCAACCTGGTGCACACCCTGTGTACATGAGTTAAGTTATTTTGAAAATGAAATAAAGGCAGTTGCCGGAAATAGTGTAAAGGTTATTTTAATTAGTGTTGATTATGCAGACGATTATCCTAAAACCATTGCCAAATTTGTACAACAACATGGTTATAACGCTACTATATGGTGGCTCAATGAAACCAATGCTGCCGATTTTTGTCCGAAAATAGATCGTAGTTGGAATGGCAATATTCCAGCTACTTTAATGGTGAATCCTATTACAAAATATCGAAAATTTTATAACCGCCAATTAACTGCCCCTCAGGTGCCTTTAGCAGTGCAGGAAATGCTGAACAAGCCACATTAATGCTGTAATTGTTTGGCGTTTTTTGTTTGAGCTAACATTTCTGCTTTGCCTTGCTCAGCTTGTTGTTGCAAAACTGTTATACTCACATTCAACTCAAATCCTATTAAAAGGATGAGTGAGTTGAGGTATATCAGTAACATAATAATCAATACCGTACCAATAGAACCATATACTTTATTGTAGCTGCTGAAATGATTTACCCAAAATGAAAAACCAATTGTGGTAAGTAACATTAGCAAAGTAGCAAGGATAGAACCAGGAGAAACAAGTGGCCATTTTTTTTGAATAGCAGGCGCAAAACGATAAATGAATGCAATACCAAAAAAGATAAATAAAACAATAATAGCCCAACGAACCGTGTTCCACCAGGGGAAAAATGTTTTCTTTTTAAAATGAAAAAATTCACGCAATAAACCTGCCAGCTCTCCCTGGCCAATTAAAACCAATAAAGAGGCTAATACCAACAAAATTAACAGCGTAGTTAATCGTATTGCACGCCATCTTCTATGCAAAAAATAAGCTTTCTTTTCCGAAATCGATTTATCGAATGTGCGCACAATGCCCATAGTTGCGTTTGATGCATAAAATAATACTAAAATAAAACCAAAAGAAAAAATGCCCACATGTTTTTTCAATAAATCATTAATTAGGGTATTGATTAATTTGTAGGTATTTGAATTGGGAGTAAGGTCTTTAAATAAGTTCAACATTTGCCCTTTAAAATCGAATGAGTCGGGTAAATAAGGTATGATAGAAAAAATAAATAAAAAGGCAGCGGGCAAAGCCATAATTAAATTAAAAGATATAGCCGATGCTCTGTCAATAATGCCAATTTTGTTAATTTGTTGAAAGAAAAATCGAATAACATAAAATAGCGGTATTCCCTTAAAACCCGGAATAATAATTTGTTTGCTTTTACGAATGGCAAAAGCAAAGGGAGGGAAGGAAACTAATTTTTTTTCGAATTTTGTCACTCGCCCTTCGTTTTTTGTTTTTTAGCCATTTCCACATCTAATGCCTGTTGGTACTGTTTTGCATAAGCATTGTGCTCGGCAAAATTACTACTAAAATGGCTGTAGCCGCTAAAGTCACTCTTCGCTACAAAATATAAATAATTGGTTTTAGGCGCATTTAAAACAATATCTATGCATTTAGGTGATGGGGTACAGATGGGGCCGGGCGGTAATCCTTTATTGCGATAGGTATTGTAAGGAGATGGGTTGAAAAGATATTTTTCATAAATGCGTGTTAAGGCAAAATCCTTCATGGCATACTTAATGGTTGGGCATGCCTGTAGTGCCATGTTCTGGTGTAATCTGTTTAAATACACACTGGAAATTTTGCCTCGTTCTTCATCAATATTTGATTCTTCTTCTACAATAGAAGCTAATATGTAAACCTCTTTTTGGGTTAAGCCAATATCCCTGGCTTTTTGTACTCTGTTGTTTTTACTCCAAAATGTACTATCAGTAACAAATAATTTATTAAATATTTTTCGAAGGGGGGTGTTCCAGTAAAATGTGTAGGTATCGGGTAAAATAATGGTAAATACAGTAGAGGTGTCTACATGATAGGGGTGTAATGAATCATTGCTGTTTAAAAATTGCATCACCTGTACCGAATCGGTTGAGTAATTTTTTGCAATTAGTTTAGCCAAATCTTCTTTTATCCTCAATTTATTAATCACTAAATTGATGGAGGCCTGGCGATTGTTCTTCAACATTCTAATAATGCTTAATAAATTGGCATTCTTTTGCACCTCATATTTGCCTGGTTTAATATGTTTGGCAATATGTAATTTTTTTAATACAAATTGAAAAAGCCTGCCATGTTGAATGATGTGCTGATGCAGTAGGGTTTGGGTAATGTGTTGACTACTTAAACTATCTTCAGAAATGATAAAATAGGCCTTTTTATCATGAAAAGCTGTAGCCGGACTTTCTAAAACCCAAATAAAACCAATAGTAATGAGTACAATCAGCACAACAAAGGTGCCTATAATTTTGCGCATGGTAGTTCAAGATAATAAAAACCCTGTCTGCAACAAACAGACAGGGTAAAATATTTTATCGCTCACAATTATTTATTAGCCGGAGGTGGTGTATTTAAAGGAATACTGTTAGCCGGTGCTGTATTTTGATTGGTATTTACTTTTTGGATAATGGAGGTATCCGGTCCTTTAGTGGAGCCTCTGAAAATGATAGTAGAAAACAAAGAGAGTATGGCAATAATAGCTGCAAATAACCAGGTACCCTTTTCCAGTACGTCGGTAGTTTGTTTCACTCCCATAATTTGGTTACTAAACCCACCTACATTTCCTGCTAAACCACCACCTTTTGGATTTTGAATAAGTACAATAAATCCTAAAGCTATACAGGCAATTACAATTAAAATAATAAAAACTACAGTCATGCTACATTTCTTTTAGTTGTTCAATTTTTTTTGCAAAATAAGCAGATTTATCAGGATCTAAAAAACTTAATTTAATATACACCTGAACAGCTTTGTCAATTTTACCTTGTTTTACCAACACTTCAGCCATTGTTTCGGTAATAATTTCTCTGGTTTCGTTAGAAGTTTGTGCTATTCCGGGTATAATACTATCAACTTCTGTTTGTTGAACGGTAGGTGAATCGGGACTATGCTGGTTTTTCACAATTTTGAGCCAGTCGGTAAATTTCAGTAATTGCTTGCTTAATTTATCTTGTGGTTCGCGGGTTAAATCTGCAGTAATGCCTAATGAACCAAAATAATCAATGGTATATAAATGGGGTGGTTCATAAGTTAATTCTTCTTCGGGCTCAACCGGTTCTTGGAAACCAGCCCATTGTGCGGCAATTAATTCAGATAATTTTTCAGATTTTTCAAGGTCTGTATCATCCTCATGGCTTTCTGAAATTTGTTCTGGCTGGTTGGTATCATTGGCCTGCATTTCTGTATGCGTTATCAATTTCCGTTCGGCTATAGACAGGTTATTGAGTGATACCTGTGTTGCCTCGGATGTATCTTCTTCGTTTTTAGTAAAAGTTGCTGCAATTGCTTGTTGGGATGCTTCTGAAACAGGATTTATTTCTGCATAATTATCTTCTAAAGGTTCATTTAAACTTACCTGATTCATTTCAATAAAATGATCTGCCTGTTCCCGTTCGGCTATATAAGAAGGCTCTTCCGGCTCTTGTATAGCCATGTTTTCTTTGCTAGTTGCTTCAGAAATGCTAAGCGTTTCATTTTCATCTTCCTCTGGTACCTGTTCCGATGGTAAACTTTCCATTTCTATTTTATCTTTATCCGGCAATAGGGTAGATGTTGTTTGCTTAGATAAAAAAATTTCAGATATATTATTTGTATTATTATTATTCAACAAATAATTAACCCAAAGGCTATTACAAGGCGAAGCAATCATTTGGTTTTGGATTAGATCCGGCAAACCCGAATTGTTCTGCTGCAATTTGGCCGCCAATAATATCTGCGCAGGTGTAAAAAAAGGGTAGCTGTTACAAATTTGCTGTAATTGTTCTACTGCAACCTCTTCAAAAGGTTGTTGTAAAATGGCATAAGCAGTTTGATGGATTACAGCATTCATGTTGTGAAAATACAATAATTAATTACCAGTTAGAAAAAATATGGTTGAAAATATCATCCGAAATATTACTGACAATGGTTGTAGTTAATTGCCCTTCGGCTTGTTGTAATGATAAATTAGAAGAAAAGTCGTAGTTGCGGCTTACATCAAATTCATCTGTTTTATTATCAACATTGTTTTTTACGGTAATATGGGCCGAAACCGTTAAACGGTTGGCACTGGCTTGTTGTGCTGATATAGCGGCCGTTGAAACGGAATAATCAGAAATATAGCCACTTACCACCAAATTAGCATCGTCACTATTGGTACGAATTAGTTTGGTTTGGCTGGCAATTTTAAGTTGCAATTTATCAGTTAACTGCGGACTTAACTGTGGATTGACATAGCTGGCCCGGTTTTCAATAAATCCTATTTTAATCGTTTTAATTTTGGAGTAATCAATTGAAACATCTTTAAATGAATAAATTTTACATCCTAAAAGTAAGCTAAGCGCAAATATTACAATCGCAAAACTACGAGGTGGCATCGACGAAAGTGGAGCTGAATTGCGCACTGATTTTAAAAATAATATTATTTTATTCTTCAATATCATATTCTTTCAGTTTTCTGTATAAGGTACGTTCACTGATACCAAGATCGGATGCTGCATCTTTTCGTTTGCCTTTGTGTTTTTTCAATGCTTTGATGATTAATTCTTTTTCTTTATCCATAATGTTCAGCGATTCTTCCACTACTTCATGCTGATGCAAATTATCATGATTTAAAATAACGGGTTGTGAAGCGCCGCTTGCTAAAGCAGCGGGTGCCAGTGTATTTTGTGCAGATATATTTGGAGGAAAAAATGGGTGTAATCCATCCTCATGATGGGCCACATCATGAATAAGTGAATCTTTGGTAAATTGAGTTGCACTGCTGGCTAATGATGGGTTTTTCAAAATTTCCAGAAACATTTTTTTCAACTCTGTTACATCTTTTTTCATGTCAAAAAAAAGTTTGTACAGTATCTCTCTTTCATTAGCAAATTCATGGTGTGTTGAATCGGCATTATGTGCTAAAACAGGCAAATTATTTTGGTGCCGTTCAGGCAAAAAACGCCTTAGTTCCTGTGCAGATAAAATGGTTTCATTACTTAAAACAGAAATTTGTTCTGCCAGATTTTTTAATTCTCGCACATTACCGGGAAAAGGGTAGTGCATTAATATATTCTTGGCTTCCTCACCCAATTGCACCGGATTGGTTTTATAGCGTTCAGCAAAATCTACCACAAATTTTCTGAATAACAGCGGAATATCTTCCCGTCTGTCTCTCAAAGCAGGTACGCGAATGGGAACTGTGCTTAAGCGGTAATACAAATCTTGCCTAAACCGTCCCTTTTCAGCAAACTCAATTAATTCGCGGTTGGTAGCTGCAATTACACGTACATCAGTTTTCTGTACTTTTGATGAACCTACTCGTATAAATTCACCGGTTTCCAACACCCTTAATAATCGGGCTTGGGTTCCCATGGGCATTTCGCCAATTTCATCTAAAAAAATGGTACCACCGTTTACTGTTTCAAAATAACCTTTACGGCTATCTACCGCACCCGTAAACGCCCCTTTTTCATGCCCAAACAATTCAGAGTCGATGGTGCCTTCCGGAATGGCGCCACAGTTTACGGCAATAAAAGGATTGTGTTTTCTGGCAGAAAGTGCATGTATAATTTGAGAAAAAACCTCTTTACCTACACCACTTTCGCCCACAATTAATACGGTTAAGTCTGTTGCTGCAACCTGCACAGCCGTATCCAATGCAAAGTTGAGTGCAGGCGAGTTGCCGATAATGCCAAATCTGTTTTTAATACTTTGTAAATCCATACCCAATGCTGTTATTAAATGAATAAGATGAATGTTGTGATTACTTTATTCGGTTATTTCGCCTAATAAAGTGGCTTGTGTTGCATCGTGTACCTGCACCTTTACATAATCACCCGGTTTGTAAGCGTACTGTTTTTTAGGAAAAACCAACATTTTGTTTTGAGAATTTCTGCCTTTCCAGTATAAATTGTCTTTTTTACTTTCGCCTTCAATCAGTACTTCAAAAGTTTTGCTAATATCAATGGTATAACTTTTTTTAGAGAGCTCATTTTGCAGGCTAATAATTTCCTGTAGCCTTCTTTTCTTTACTGCTTCCGGCACATCATCGGTAAACCTTTTTGCTGCGAGGGTTCCGGGCCTTTCGCTATATAAAAACATGTATGCATAATCGTATTGTGCATATTCCATAGCGGTTAAGGTATCCTGGTGTTCTACCTCTGTTTCTGTACAAAATCCGGTAATAATATCGGTGCTAATGGCGCAATGGGGTATCATTTCTTTAATCCGATCCACCTTTGCTAAATACCATTCTCTGCTATAGGTTCTGTTCATTAATTGTAAAATACGAGAATTGCCACTTTGAATAGGTAAGTGAATGTAATTGCAAATGTTTTTATACTTTGCCATAGTGAAAAGTACTTCATCAGTAATATCTTTTGGATGTGAAGTACTAAAGCGTACACGTAGTAAAGGGCTTACCAAGGCTACTTTTTCTAATAATTGGGCAAAGTTTACTGAAGTATTGGTGTCCTCATTGTACCAAAGATAGCTGTCAACATTTTGCCCCAGCAATGTAACTTCTCTAAAGCCACGGTTAAATAAATCTTCTGCCTCAGCCACAATAGAATCGGCATTTCTGCTTCTTTCACGCCCACGTGTAAAGGGCACTACGCAAAAACTGCACATGTTATTGCAGCCCCGCATAATAGAAACAAAAGCCGTTACGCCATTACTGTCAAGGCGAATGGGGGAGATATCTGCATAGGTTTCTTCCCGGCTTAATAACACATTCACTGCTTTCTGTCCAGTTTCAGCTTCGGCTATCAGTGCCGGTAAACTGCGATAGGCATCTGGTCCAACTACAATATCAACTAATTTTTCTTCCTCTAATAATTTAGCTTTTAAACGTTCGGCCATGCAGCCTAAAATGCCAATTAACAGGTCAGGCCTTTTTTCCTTTGTTTTTCTAAACTCGGTTAATCTTTTCCGAATGGTTTGTTCTGCTTTTTCGCGAATGGAACAAGTGTTCAATAAAATAAGTGATGCTTCTTCAAACTGTTTGGTAGCACCAAACCCTTCCTGATGCAGAATAGATGCCACAATTTCACTATCGCTAAAATTCATTTGGCAGCCATAACTTTCAATATAAAATTTTTTAGAAAATAGAGCTGCTTCCTGTGCAACAGGTGCATATGCTTCGCCCTGCCTGCTTTCATCATGAATTTTAGAAGGTATATATAGTTTATTCATTGGTTTAAAATGCTTTTAGGTCTGCAAAAATACGGTTTTATAGCTTGTGGTGACACTTTGGCAGAGTTTGATTGTAGAATTTTAAGGAAATGCCTTTATTTTTGTGCCTGTTTGAGCAAGTATTTTTATTTTTTGCAATGCCCTGTTGCAATGCCGAAATTCATTGCTGGTGCATTGTTCACTTTTCAATAATCGCCAAACTTTCATGAAGCCAATCGGATTTGTTGTATTATTACTAATGGGTGCCGGCCAATTACGAGCACAAGATATTTTAGTAAATACGTTAAAAAATGAAATTTATCGTCCAATTAAAAAGGATAAGGATAAAGATTCTATTAACTGGCGCTGGAAAAGAGGAGGTTTATTTAACTTCAGTTTATCGCAGGGTTCATTGAGTAACTGGGCTGCGGGTGGTGATAATTTTTCGTTAGCAGTAAGTTCCTATTTTAATTATTTTGTTTATTTTAAGAAAAATCGCCATAGTTGGGATAATAATTTGGATGTAAATTTGGGTTATATACAAACCACGAGTTTAGGCGGCAGGAAAAATGATGACCGGATTGATTTTGTTAGCAAGTATGGTTATAAAGTAGATACATTGGGTAAATGGTATTTATCGGGTTTATTTAATTTTCGTTCTCAGTTTTTTGATGGTTATACTTATCCTAATGGTGTACCGGTGTTTGCTTCCAGCTTTATATCGCCGGCATTTGTTATTCTGGCTGCTGGTTTTGATTATAAACCTACCGATAAATTTTCATTATTCCTTTCTCCCATTACCTCTCGATGGGTTATTGTAGCCAATCAATATTTAGCCAATCAAAAAGCATATGGGGTAGATTCCGGAAGGCATGTATTAAATGAGTTTGGTGCTTTTGCAACTATTAATTATAATACCACCATTATCAAAAACGTTGAATACAGAGGACGGGTTGATTTATTTTCGAATTATTTGAGGCAGCCTCAGAATATCAACTTTTTCATGACGAATCAGTTTAATTTTAAAATTAATAAATACCTCACTGCTTCGTATAGTTTAGATATGATTTACGATGATAATGTAAAAATATTCGGTCCTAATGGCGATGCGCCGGCATTGCAGGTAAAAAGTATTATCGGCTTAGGGTTTACCATGCCATTGAAGAAAACCCATAAGCCGGTACCCGTAAACAATTCACCACCACCTATACCTACGATTATTGATCCGAGAATTAATTTAAGTACCTCAGGCAATCACCTTTAACTTTTGTTTTATTTTGTGTGCCTGATAAATCAGTTCACCTTCCTCTTTTGCCAGTAGGGTAACGTGCCCCATTTTGCGTCCGGGTTTAGTGCTATGTTTACCATACAAATGCACAAATGCCTGTTCTGTTTTTAATGTATCTTGTAATCCCTGATAAATGGGGGTGCCATTGTAACCGGGTTCGCCCAAAATATTAATCATGGCAGAAGGGCAAATTAGCTTTGTATTGCCTAAAGGATAACCTAAAATAATGCGCCACAACATATCGTATTGGCTACAATAACTGGCTTCAATGGTATGGTGGCCACTATTGTGTACCCTGGGTGCGGTTTCATTTACCCAAATTTCCTGCTGTTTATCAATTAAAAATTCAATGGCAAATAAACCTGCACTATTTAATTCCTGTACTACTTTTATAGCAATGGCCTCTGCTTTCCATAGCAAGTCACGATTAATTCTGGCCGGTGTAATTTGGTATTCTAAAATGTTTAATACCTGATCAAAAATCATTTCAGCTGGCGGATAAACTGCCGTTTCCCCATGTTGATTTCTGGCTACAATAATGGCTATTTCCTTATCAATGGTTATCATTTTTTCCAACACAGCCGGATCATTAAAACCCTGTTCAATTTCTTTTTCATTCCTAATAATTTGAACACCCCGGCCATCATAACCACCCTCACCAATTTTATGAACAGCCGGCAAAAAATGCGTATGCTGAAAAACCTCATTCAATATATTCGTAATAACAAATGGTGCAGTTGGTATTTGATGCTGCCGATAAAATTCTTTTTGTATAATTTTATTTTTGATGGTTTTGATGGCATTGGGGGAAGGGTAAATTTGAACACCTTCGGCTTCTAATTGTTCTAATGCCGCTACATTTACTGCTTCAATTTCAATGGTTAGTGCATCTACCTGCTTCCCAAATTGATATACTGTATTGTAATCTGTAATATCACCCTGCACAAAGTGATGACATAAATGTGCCGCAGGACAATTATTATCACGCTCCAATACAAAAGTTTCTACCGTATAATTGGCTGCAGCTTGTAATAACATTCTACCTAATTGCCCGCCTCCTAAAATTCCTACTTTCATGATAACCTACTTTTTTAAAAATGTTGCAAAACGCAAATAACTGTTTAAAAAACCGGCAAGTGAATCGCTATAAACAGAAAAATACCTGAAATGTTGTTGCGAAGATAAAACGGGAGTACATTGTGCAGATGTATTTTGTTGAAATGTTTTACTTTTGATACATGTTACCCGATTATCCGCATAAACTATTTAATGACAGACGTGCCAACTATTGTTTGCTTATTCTGGCACTGGCAATGGACTCGGCCTGCTAACTCCTGCACTGCAACTTATTTTCTCATTTTTTTTCTAAATTTTTTGCATATGTCTTTTCCAATAAAAGAAAAAGCCGGTATGGCAAATGCCGCTGTACAAGACTTCCTTCCATTAGAAGGTACCGATTATGTGGAGTTTTATGTAGGTAATGCCAAACAAGCAGCCCATTATTATAAAACAGCGTTTGGTTTTCAAAGTGCGGCCTATTCGGGCCCTGAAACCGGTAACCACGATACTGCCAGTTATGTGGTGCAACAAAACAAATTAACATTTGTGTTAACTACCCCGCTTAAATCAAGCCATTCCATTGCACAGCATATTTTTAAACATGGCGATGGTATCAAAGCATTGTCGCTCCGCGTACCTGATGCCACCGATGCATGGCAGCAAACTATGCAACGCGGTGCTACAAGTTATATGGAACCAACAATATTAACCGATAAAGATGGGGTGGTTGTCATCAGTGGTATTCATACCTATGGCGATACCGTGCATTTCTTCATTGAACGAAAAAATTATCGTGGCGCTTTTATGCCCGGTTATGTTGAATGGAGAACCCACTACAACCCTACTGATACTGGATTGTTGTATGTTGACCATTGTGTGGGTAATGTAGGATGGAACCAAATGAATAAATGGGTGGCATTTTATGAAAATATTATGGGCTTTAGAAACATTTTAACTTTCGATGATACCGATATATCTACCGAATACTCTGCATTAATGAGTAAGGTGATGAGTAACGGAAATGGCTTTGTGAAGTTTCCGATTAATGAACCGGCAAAGGGCAAAAAGAAATCGCAGGTAGAAGAATACCTCGAATTTTATGATGGAGAAGGCGTTCAGCATGTTGCTTTAGCTACAAATAATATTATTGAAACAGTAACAGCGCTGCAAAACCGGGGTGTTGAATTTTTAAAAGTACCGGCTTCTTATTATGAAACTGTTTTAGAAAGAGTGGGGCATATACAGGAAGATTTAGCCGCATTGCGTGAATTAGGAATTTTGATTGATAGAGACGATGAGGGTTATTTATTGCAGATTTTTACCAAACCGGAAGAGGACAGGCCTACTTTATTTTTTGAAATTATTCAGCGCAGAGGTGCAAAAAGTTTTGGGAAAGGTAATTTTAAAGCACTATTTGAGGCTATAGAACGCGAACAGGCTTTACGGGGTAATTTATAAACACCCAATTTGCATAATTTCACATTTTTAATGTGAAAGGATTGTTTATTTTCGATTTTTAATACGAATATTTGTTCCTCATCGTTATATCCAAATGGGGGAACAATTACGGTTTATGGCTTTAAAAATTGAAAATAGAATGAGAGTTTTTGTTTTGTGTTGTGTATTTCTGGGAACGTTTGGCCATAGCCTGGCGCAAGCTTCGTTTGTGGATTTTCAGAAAACAAATGTACGGGTTGCCAATGCTTTTAAATTAAAAGAAGATACCCTTGCCCGCCAGTTTAAAAAAGAAGGATTGAGCTGGCCCCCCAGGCAATTATATATTCGCAGCTTTAAGTACGATAGCCAATTGGAAGTATGGGCACGAAACAATAGCAATGAACCATTTAAATTGATTAAAACATACAAAATTTGTGCATTAAGCGGTGGTTTAGGGCCTAAAAGAATAGAAGGGGATTATCAGGTACCGGAGGGTTTTTATTATATTAATTTATTTAACCCTAAAAGCACTTATTATCTGTCATTAGGCCTCAATTATCCAAATGTTTCCGATCAGCTTTTATCCGACTCACTTAAGCCGGGTAGTGATATTTTTATTCATGGTACTTGTGTAACAGTTGGCTGTATTCCTATCATGGATAATCAAATAGATGAACTGTATTTACTGGCTTCTTACGCAAAAAGCGATGGAGAAGATTTTATACCTGTACATATTTATCCGGTTAGGTTCAACAATCCAAAAAGTGCAGCTTTTTTAGATAAGGTTACGAAAGATGATAAAGCATATGCCTCTTTTACCGAAAGCCTGGAAAAAGTGTATCATTATTTCGAGAAACACAAAACCCTTCCCGTTATTACTGTTAACGAAAAGGGAAAATACGTCATGTATTAATGTTGTTCTGATTGTTTCAGTATCTGAATGGTAACAGGTGTTTGTTGCCGCAGTACCACCGTATTTTCTCTGTTTATTTTTTCCACTATAGCAGCATTGTAATGCCTTACAGTGAACAATTGTAAATTTTTCTCTACCTGCACATTAAAATTTGCTGCTGCCGCTAATGCCAGTTGAGTAATCTTTTCAGGTTTATCATCCATACATATTTGAACAGCAATAGCACCAAACTGAATAAGGTTAGGTATGAGTTTCAATTCTTGCAAAATGGCATAAATCCCATTCATGGTTACACCGCCTACAAAAGAAAAATCAAGGCTTTGTAAGGTAATTAATACCTGGTTTTCTTTTAAAATTTGAATGGGGGGTAACTGAACCTGGTTGTTTCGCTGAATAATGGTGCCTGGAAGTGCAGGGTTCAGGAAACATTTTACTAATAACGGTATATTTTTATTTTGTAAGGGTTGAATGGTTTTTGGGTGAATAACCTGAGCACCATAATAAGCCATTTCAATTACTTCATGATAACTTAATTCAGGAATATAAACTGCTTCGGGAAAATATTTTGGGTCGGCACTCATAACTCCCTCTACGTCTTTCCAAATAGTTACACTATTCGCCTGTAAAATATTACCTAAAATAGCCGCTGTAAAATCGCTTCCCTCTCTTCCCAATGTGGTACTTTCATTATCAGATGTTGCACCTATAAAACCCTGCGTAATGTATACCTGTTTTTCATCTTTTAAAAATGCCTGCTTTGCTTTATGTTCAGTTACATTCCATTCAATACCTGCATCTCTAAAATTATTATCGGTTAACAATACATCCCGAATATCTATCCATTTGCTTGCAACACCATTTTCCTGACAATAGAAATGTATGATAGTAGAACTGAGTAGTTCGCCGGAACAAACAATCTGGTCATAATAATAATCAAATGTTTTTACGGGGTTATCATGCAACAGCCATTCTACTTCTGTAAAAATGTCTGACAGTTTGGTATAGCAGGTATTATATTGCTGAACCAATAAATATTTTGCTATGTTGAGGTGTTGATTTTTGATGACATTAAAAAGGGCTAAGGCCTCCGTTGTATTTTTATTGTAAAAAGATGCTACCACTTTCTCTAGTGCATTGGTAGTTTTACCCATGGCCGAAATAACCAATATGGCCATTTCGTTTTCAGGTATTTTTTTTACAATTTCAATAACTTGTTGAATGCGTTCAATATTATTAATACTTGCCCCGCCGAACTTATAAACAATCATGCTATTTAACAAATGATTAGGTGGAAGATTTGCAAAGCTACAGTAATTATGCCATCTAAAAGTTTACCAAAATTTTGTTGGTATAATTATTGAATCTTACAGATAAAACAATAAAAAAATGCACTATACTTTCCTGTTTAAAACCGTAAAACTGTCGATGATTCTTTTGGCTTTTGTGGGTAATGGTTGTATTGGTTCAGATACTTTACATACCGGTACTACTACAAAATTTGCCAAAATGGAAAAAGATGTTTTGTATTACATTAATCAACATCGTGCCGGAATAGGCCTGGCACCTTTGCAATGGGATAAAACCATTTATCCGGAAGCGGTAGAACACAGTGTTGATATGGCCAAACACAGGGTGGCTTTTGGACACGATGGTTTTGATGCAAGGTTTAATGCCATTAAAAGTAAATTAGGCTATTTACGTGGCGGCGCAGAAAATGTGGCGTTGGGCCATTTAGATGCAAAAGGCGTTGTAGATGGCTGGCTACATAGCCCCGGCCATAAAAAAAATATTGAAGGAAACTACAATTTAACTGCTATAGGTATTGCACAAAGCAACGATGGTAATTTATATTTTACACAAATTTTTATCAATAAACCGAATTAACCACTCTGGTAGTAATGTGTAGGGCGAACACGATTGCATAAAAAAATATTGTATGTATTCCTACAGCCCTTTATCTTTATCGAAAACAAAATGCCATGGTGATTAACAGAAAAATTTTAACATTAGATGAATTTACTATTCAACAGTTACGACAGTTTCCTACTGCTACAGGTGAATTAAGTAGTTTGTTGCGCGATATGGGCCTTGCAGCTAAAAGAGTGAATGTAGAAGTGAATAAAGCCGGTTTGGTGGATATTTTAGGTGATGCAGGCTCCATTAATGTGCAAGGTGAAGACGTTAAGAAGTTAGATATTTTTGCCAATAATCAGTTTATGGGCGCTTTGCAGCATGGCATTAGTTGTGCAGGTATAGGCAGTGAGGAATTAGATGATTTTGTGATTTTTGATGATGAGGTAAGCAATAATAGTAAGTATGTTGTATTGTTTGATCCGTTAGATGGCAGCGGTAATATTGATGTAAACATTTCAATAGGTACTATTTTCAGTGTGTTTAGAAGAGTAAGTCCTAAAGGCACACCCTGTACCCGCGAAGATTTTTTACAACCCGGCAACAGGCAGGTAGCAGCCGGTTATATTATTTATGGAAGTTCTACCATGTTGGTATATGCTACTAAGCGTGGCGTAAACGGGTTTACGTTAGATCCCTCTATTGGCGAGTTTTGTTTAAGCCATCCCAATATTCAATGCCCCGAAACCGGTAACTTTTATTCTGTAAATCATGGTTATTTCTTTCAATATCAAAAAGGCGTACAACAATATATTACAGCTTGTCAGAAAAAAACAAATACAGAAGGCGGGCCATATACGCAACGATATATTGGCAGCATGGTGGCCGATGTACACCGAAATTTATTAAAGGGCGGTATTTTTATGTATCCGGGAACTACTGACCGGTCTAATGGTAAACTTCGATTATTGTATGAATGCAACCCGTTGGCTTTTATTGTTGAAATGGCCGGTGGAAAAGCCACTAATGGGAAGCAGCGGGTACTAGATATACAACCCGAAAAATTGCACCAACGCTCTCCCTTGTTTATTGGCAGTAAAAAAATGATGGAAGAATTAGAAAACTGTTTAAATGAAACGCATGAAGCCAATTTTTAAAATAGCATGTATTTTTTTATTCATTGCAGGGTTGCATAATGGCGTACAAGCTCAGCAGGTTTTAGAGCCCGGAAAGCTCAATTATTTCATCAATCCAAAAGCCAATACTTTATTGTATCAGGATACTTTGTATAGGGGTGCCCGGGAATGTAAAGCTTTATTTTACCGAACCGGCAATCCGCAATTAATGCATTTGTATCAAAAACATCAGCAAAACAAAATTTTTGGTAATATTTTAGGAGTGTTAGGTGCAGGAATAATGGGTGCAGGTGTTGGTTTGGCCTCTAACAACCACCAATCAACCGGCTGGGTTTTAATTGGTGCCGGATTTACTTCAACCATAGTTGGCGGATATTTAATAGCTTCGGGGCAGAAAAACCTGTTAATGGCAGTGCAGCTTTTTAATGACAAGCAGCATCAAAAAATACCCAGAGTACAGGCAGGTATAGGATTTTCGGGAAACAAAATAGGATTGGCCGTAAATTTTTAGTCATGCAAAAAAAAATTATAGATGTAAAAGAACTAACCAAAAATTACGGTGAGGTGGCTGCCGTAAAAGGGATTGGTTTTGAAGTATTTGAAGGGGAAATTTTTGGTTTATTGGGGCCAAATGGCGCAGGAAAATCTACCACACTCGAAATTATAGAAACACTGAAAGTTAAAACTAACGGCAAAATTTGGGTAGATGGGTTTGATTTGGATAAAAATCCTAATGAAATTAAACAAATTATTGGCATACAATTACAATCAAGTGGATATTATCCCGGATTAACGTTAAGTGAATTGCTCGATTTGTTTGCAGGTTTATACAACAAAACCATTGATAAAAACAAAATTTTACATGAAGTAAAATTAGCCGATAAAGCCAAAGCAAAATACAAGGAATTGAGTGGCGGGCAACAGCAGCGTTTTTCATTAGCCACAACACTTATCAACAATCCTAAAATCATTTTTTTGGATGAACCTACCACGGGTCTGGACCCGCAGGCACGTCGTAATTTATGGGATTTGATCAAACGCATTCGTTCAACCGGAACAACCGTTATTATTACAACACATTATATGGATGAAGCAGAAGAGTTATGTGATAGAGTGGCTATTATTGATAGCGGAAAAATTCAATCTATTGCCACCCCTGATGAATTGATTGATAATTTAGTAGCTACCGGATTTGAAAGAACCAAAGAAGTAAAAAAAGCAACGCTGGAAGATGTTTTCATATATTTAACCGGTAAATCATTAAGAGAAGAATAATTGAATTATGCAAACAGACAAACGTTACCCTATTGGGAAATATGAACCAAAACCTTATTCTGAAGCACAAAAAAATGAATGGCTAAAAGCAATTCAGTTTTTGCCGGAAGAATTGGAAAGAGCCGTGCAAACATTAGACGCTGCACAATTAAACACACCCTATCGGGAAGGGGGATGGACGGTGAAACAATTAATACACCATGTAGCCGACAGCCACATGAATGCATATATCCGTTTTAAGTTGGGTTTAACTGAACAGCAGCCGGTTATTAAACCTTATGAAGAAAAAGCCTGGGCTTTATTGGCTGATAATGAAACTGTACCTATTAATGTTTCATTAACCCTGTTACATGCTTTACATAAAAGATGGTATGCTGCCATCAAAGATTTATCGCAACAGGATTTTGAAAGAACAGTGATTCATCCGGAACAGGGTAGGGAACTGAGCTTGTGGTTGCTTTTAGGCTTATATGCCTGGCATGGTAAACATCATACAGCGCATATAACAACATTAAAAGAAAGAATGAACTGGTAATGGAAAGAAACTTAGTCTGGAAAACGATTTCCTCTTCATATGTTTTGAAAGATACTTGGGCAACTATTCGAAAAGATGCTTGCATATTACCGAATGGAGCAAAAATTGATTCCTATTATGTATATGAATTTCCTGATTGGGTTACGGCATTTGCATTGACGAGAGATGGCAAAGTAATTTTAGAAAAACAATACCGCCATGCATTAGGCCGCACCGATATTGAAACCCCCGGCGGATGTATTGACAAGTCAGATGCATCACCAGATGCAGCTATTGCAAGAGAATTATTAGAGGAAACGGGGTATCAGTTTACGCATTTCCAAAAGTTGGGAATTACTTCAGCTAATCCTTCTACCAATAATAACGTAATGCACATGTATTTGGCAACCGGAGGCAAAAAAATTGCTGAACAAAACTTTGATCCCGGTGAGGATTTGGAAGTTTTTCTTGCGGATATTGCAGTGGTTAAACAAATGATTCGGGAAAATAAAATTATACAAAGTATGCATGTAACCTGCATATTCCTTGCATTAGAAAAATTGGGGGAGTTGCACTTTTAAAGGTGCTACCATTTTTCAGTATCTATTTCCGCAATTAAAAATACACTACCACAAACAACAATTAAATCGTTTTCTTTTGCGACTTGAATGGCCGCTTGAACGGCTTCATTTACATGGCCATAGGTATTACCTGTTAAACCAAATTTTTGGGCTTTTTCTTTTAAACTAAGCACCTCTAATGCCCTGGGTATATGTGCTTGTGTAAAATAATAAGTGGCATTTTCAGGTAAAAGTTTTAAAACCAGGCTGGCATCCTTATCCTTTACCATACCAAATACAATGTGTAAACAGTGGTACGTGCAAATAGCCACTTGTTGCAATAGTTGTTGTATACCCGCTTCATTGTGTGCAACATCTGCTATAACGTTGGGGTGTTGGTGTAATAATTCCCAACGGCCATGTAATCCGGTAATTTTTTTAGTATTGGCTAAACCGGTTTGAATAAAGTTCTCCTGCAAATTCCATCCTTTTTTATTGAGTTGTTCTACTGCGGTTAATACAGTAATAAGGTTGTTGTTTTGGTAAAGCCCGGGCAAGTCTAAGGTATACGTTTCGGTTAAGTCCTTACTATTGTTGCGAACTGTAACTGTTAGTGCCATTAACGTTTGCTGATAGTTGAGCAGTGCATATTGTTCTTGTGCATATACAATAGGTGCACTATGTTGTTGTGCAGTTTTTTCGAAAACAGGTTTTGTTTCGGAAATTATTTCCCCTATCACAACAGGAATGTTATTTTTAATAATACCTGCTTTCTCTGCGGCAATGGCTTCTAATGTGTTGCCAAGCAAATTCATGTGATCCCATCCAATATTTGTAATCACAGAAAGTTCGGGTATAATAATATTAGTACTATCCAATCTTCCGCCCAAACCTGTTTCAATTACTGCAATATCAACCTGTTGTTGGGCAAAATAATCAAAAGCCATGGCAACGGTAATTTCAAAAAAAGAAGGTTGAATACTTTCAATAGCGGGCATTATTTGCTCTGTAAACGATACAATAAATGCTTCAGAACAAAGTTGTCCATTTACTTTAATACGTTCGCGAAAGTCTTTTAAATGGGGTGAAGTATATAAACCTGTTTTGTATCCTGCTGTTTGCAAAATAGCCGCCAACATATGGCTGGTACTGCCTTTGCCATTGGTGCCTGCAATATGAATGGTTTTAAAATGATGTTGTGGATGGCCTAATTTTTCGCACAACAATAAAGTATTGGTTACATCTTTTTTATAAGCAGACTCGCCTTCTTTACTGAACATAGGTAATTGCTCATACAGGTAGGCAATGGTTTCACTGTAATTCATGTACTTGATAATAATTAACCATTCAATTTGAAACTAAATACAATGGTGCCGGTTTGGTTGTCGGTATCGCCGGTATTCAGTTTCAACAATTTTGCCTTTTTCAGTGCAATGTTTCGAATGTTTGGGTTAGTAGTAGTAGTACCTCTCGGGTTAATATTGGCCTGAATGACTTGCCCACTTTTGTTTACGGTAATATCTACAGCTACTTTTGCAGGCTCATTGAAATCATCCTCAAAACTGGGCAGTTTGGTAAAATGTCGGCCTTCTAAACCATTTCTTATGCTTACACCGCTGGTACCGGTACCACCATTTCCCGTATAGCTATCACTATTCGGATTGCCATTGGGTTTACCCTGATCGCCTTTGCCACCCGCAATGCCCTGGTTATAAACCCCGTTATAAGAATCGGCACCATTGCCGCTGGAAGTAGAAGAAGTACCGCCTTTAAATATGGCCTTTGGTTTTAGTGGTGCTGGTGTGGGTTTGATAACGGTGTTTTCAGAAATTCTTTTATTTACAACAGTAGGGTTATGGTTCAATGGTTTCTTAGGGTTTACTTTTTTTTCTAAAGTACCTACCGCTTCATCGTTTTCATTGGTTATTGTATTGGCCAATACTTCGGGGGTAGATTGGATTTGTTTGGAAGGCGGTGGCGTTTTTAATTGTTCATCCTGATTAACAGATGGGATACCCTGCATTTGCGGAGCAATATCGCCCAAACCTGTTTCACTGTTTCCTAAATTTACTTCTATACCATCTTCAGTAGCCGGGGGGTGGATTTGAGGTAAGGTCCATTTCAAAAAAAAGAAGAGCAAAAAAATGCCAATACAAATAAGTAGGGTATAAGCAGCTGCTTTCCAGTTTTTTTCTATTTCAAAATTTTGATACACGATAGTGGAATTGTTCATACAAAGTTATCTTATTTTATGAGCGAATACTGATTGTTGAAAATTACTGTTGGAACGGTTTATTCATCACATCTATTGTGCTACAATTGGTTAATACAACGCTAAACCTGAGGTTTAGCGTTG
>JAKAKY010000156.1 GCA_021824365.1 Bacteroidota bacterium
TCATTACTAAGAATAATGCGTACAAAAAAAACTTCAACTAAAAAAAAGTAATAAATTTCCATAATAATTGATTTTTGATGTTATTAAAAAATACTAACTTAATTATAAATTTTAAAATATGCGTAAAAAAAGAAGAAAAAAACAGCGTAAACAGATTATTCGTGTTTCACTACCAGTTCTCTTATTGCTAACTTGGTATCATTCTCCAGTTCCTCTAAACAGTCAGAAACATCCCGGTTATAAACCTTAGCCATTAATTTAGCTATCGCAAGACGGTTAATTTTAATCAGAGCCTTAAACTGGATGTTATCTATTATCTCCGTATCCTTTTCTTTTCTAATTGTTACATAATTCTTCTGCCGGTTCATTTACTATTGATGGTTTTACAAATGGAATATTTTTCCAACCATATTTAATTAAAACATTTTCCACTTTATTTACAAAATCATTATCTAATTTTTCTTTTCTTAAATGATAATTCAAATTTTGCCTGCTCATATTTAAAGATTCAGCTAATTGATTCATTTCTAAACCAAATCCTTTAATATAATTTTTAAGGCTTTTCCCCTCTTTTTTTCACATATTTAAAATATTTTATATAAATTATTTATATTTGTAAAATAGTTGTAGATTTATATTACAAAAGTAAAATTAATTGAATTATTAAACATAAATATAAAACATTTATGGAAAGCAGAATAATAAAAAAAGAAATAATGTTGTTATCAAAGAACGAACAAAAAGAATTTGAAAGCAAATCACAACAGCATTCCAGGAATTTTAGGCCGGAATGATTGGTATGCAATGCTTCCTTTCCATTATTTTATTTTCAGAAATATGCTGAAACGGATTGCAGGAAAAAAATAATAGCAACTGATAATCAATAAATTTTATTCCCGGCTCATTGGCCCCTGTTCCATGTAATTTTTTTTCCAAATCCTTTTGTACTGTCAGTCATCTTTATCCGGTTAATTTGAATAGCCCATGTTTTGCCGGGTATGGCTAAAGCCATGAGATATTTTTTATGATAATAGTTAGAGGATTGTTTTGTTAATAGATGTAGTTCGTCCAAAACAATCCCTTCAAACTGTACCCCTTTCACAATTATTTTGTTTAATTTACCGGGTAAAACAGTACCGGCGATAAATGGATTTTTTTTCATCAATACTGAATGATGAGAATCGGCAGATGATTTAAAATAAAGCAATCCTTCCTGTTGGTTGAATGCATAGAAGCAACTGAAACAATATGGTTTGCCCTGTTCATCAACACAGCAAATTGTGGCGCTGCTTTGTTGTTGTAAAAAAAGGATGATAGTTTCGTTCATACTACTTTAATGATTTTTACAGGACAGGCCCGTGCTGCATCCTGCGTTTGTTGTTGAAAGTTATTGCTGACGGACAATAGAAATACCTCTTTCTTTTGGATTGAATTCAGTAAGGTTGCTTTACCATCTTTTTTTGACATTCGCCAGAGTTCCGGCTGCAGTTCAAAACAAGAACCACAGCCAATACATTTATTTCTATAATGAATTATTTTAGGCATTTACCGTTTCAACAATTTTATACAGCTTATCCTGATGCGTTATTTTTGTATGAAAAGGGAAAGTAATTTTATCGCCTTTAACAGCCATGTTACTTTTTAAACCATTTACCGTTAATGTTTCCATTTTCTCTTTGGCTACACCAACCGCAGGCCCGGTAATCATTAATGTATCTCCGGCTTTAAGCGTATCGCTGTCAATTATAAATTCGGCCACATTTATTTTAGGATAATACTTACTGCCTTTACCAATATAAATTTTCTTTTCAGAAGCAGCAGAAGCGGGATGGGATGTCCATTCACCCAGCCTGCGCCCCAAATAATATCCTTCCCAAAAACCACGGTTGTAAACAGTTGCTAATTCTTTTTTCCATTGTTCAATTTTATTTGTTGTATAACTTCCTTCTTCAAGAGCAAGCAATGCTTCGCGGTAACATTTTGTAACCGTATAAACATAATCAGCGCCTTTGCTTCTTCCTTCTATTTTCAAAACATCTGCTCCGCTGTTTACTAACTGATCAAGTATATCAATCGTACACAAATCTTTTGGCGACATGATATATTCATTCTCTATCAGCAGTTCTTCATTTGTTTCCGCATCCTTTACAATATAAGGCCTGCGGCAGTTTTGCACACAGGCGCCCCGGTTGGCAGAAGCATTTTGTGAATGCAGGCTCAAATAACATTTACCTGATATTGCCATACATAATGCGCCATGAATAAAAACCTCGATTTTCAGCAACTCACCGCATATGCCTTTAATTTTTTTTCTTTTAATTTCTTTACTGATATATTCTACCTGTTTTAGCGTTAGTTCTCTTGCCAGAACAATTACATCGGCAAACCGCGAAAAAAATTGTACCGATTCAATATTACTTACATTGGCCTGCGTAGAAATATGAAGGGGAATGTTTAATTGATTGCAATATTCAATCACAGCAAAGTCGGATGCAATAACAGCATCAATGTGTTGTTTTTTTACTTCCTGTAAAATAGTTCGCAACAATTGCATATCATGTTCGTACATTACTGTATTTAAAGTAATATATGATGCAATTTTATTGGCCTTACAGACACCTGCTATTTGTTTTATATCGTTTACAGAGAAAGAGTTGACAGATCTTGCCCGCATATTCAGTTGCTCCACACCAAAATAAATGGCATCAGCGCCGGCATTAATGGCAGCCTGCAAACATTCAAACGAACCTGCCGGAGACAGCAATTTTATTTTTTTCTTTGACATGATAATAGCATGCTTGTTTTATTTTTTTCTGCTCTTTATCTTTTTCTTTTAAATGCGGCCGCATATTGCTTTTTTCTGATATAGTTTTTGGACTAACAGAAATTACTTCCGCGGATTTCCCGTTTTCATCCAGCACCACGAAAGTGAAATAAGCCTCGCTGATTAAAAAAAATTTTCCGGCCAATACCTCCCTTGCAAAAGACTGAACAAAAATTTTCATAGAGGTTTTGAAAGCCCTTGTTATTTTGGCATTGACAGTTATTATATCTCTCACTTTTGCAGTCTTATTAAAATCAACATGATTAATGGATGCGGTTACACAAATTTTTTCTGCATGTACTTGTGCACATACGACTGCAGCAATATCCATCCATTGCAGCAACCGTCCTCCCTGTAGTATTCCCATTGGATTGGTATCGTTTGGGCATACCACTTCTGTTGTAATGGTTAATGATGATGCCGGCGTTTTATTTATGATAAGCAAAGATGATTCTTTTTTAATTTGTATAAGATGATTCAAATCATATCATCTTTCTTTGCCACCGGTTGAATAAAATATCAACTTTTTAACCACCCGTGCTTTTTATACCATTGGATGGTATGTTTCAGGCCTTCTTCCAAATTGAATTGAGGCAAAAAACCAAGTTTGATAATCTCAGTACAGTTAACACTCCAGTTCATTGCTTCAATCTCTTTAAGATGCTCACTGTTTAATACTGATGCTTTCCCTTTTATACGTCCTGCTATTTCTGAAAACATTGCAACCAATCTTGCCACAAAAACAGGAACAACAAATACGATTGTTTTTTTGTCCAGGTTTTTCTTTACAATGCGATTAAATGTTTTTGATGTATATAGATTCAGGTCTGATACAATTAAATTTTGATGGATAGCCGCAGATTCCATGCTTAAAAAAATTGCCTCAGCTAAATCCTGAACATGAATAAAACTAAGTAACTGTTCAGTGCTGCCAATATAAATTTCTATATGTTTTTGAATTGATTTTAATAAGAAAAAAAAATCTTTATCCCGTGGGCCATATACCGCAGCAGGATTGATAATCAAAAAGGGAAAAGCGGAGTTGGCATACAGAAATTGTTCTGCTTTTAATTTGCTTTTGCCATACCGGGTTAAAGGTTGTTGAATTTGGCAGGTAGTTATTGGGCAGGCGTTTATTCCCGGGCCAAAAGAGGCAAGGCTGCTGATATAAACAAACTTGTTCGGAACCAGGTTATTTCTTTGCAATGCATGAACAAATCTTTTCGTGTTTTCAAAATTTACCAACGAATACATTGCCTTGTTTATCGATTTTGTAACACCGGCATTATGAATAATAAAATCAAACCTTCCATATTCGCCTGCAAAGTTATTAAGCGCATTATCCAATAAAATATCATTGCTGAAATCCATTTCAAGAAAATGAATATGCGGATCGCTAAGGTATTTTTTGTTACCGGCAGTCCTTATCCCGGCAAAAGTTTGATAATTTCTTTTAATCGCTTCTTCCACCAAAAAACTTCCGATAAAACCACTGGCGCCTGTAATTAAAATTTTTTTTTGCATCGCTGCATTTATTAAGAATTCAAATGTTTAATATAACATCGCCGTCTTTTATGTTGAATGGCATCGTAATGCTCCCATATTGATTGTACTTTTTTATTCAATTCCAATTCGGGGTTTGATTCGGCATATTTAATTCCGTTTTTAATGTACGATTTGGCGAGTTCATGCATTAGCATGGCGTTTACGCCTTTCCCCTGAAAGTCTTTACGTATGGCAACCAAATAAAAATCGGCCATCTTGCTTTTTTTCAATGCTTTCAAAACATGTATAAAACCAACAGGCAGCAAACTTCCTTTTGCTTTTTGTAGGGCAACAGATAATGAAGGCATGGTAACCCCAAATGCAACAAGCTTCCCATTTTTGTCTATTACTAATGGAACAAAATCGGTACGGATAAAAGAGAAATATTGTTTGGTGTAATATCGAATTTGTTTATCAGTTAATGGAACAACTCCATACAGGCCTTCATAAGCAGTATTAATTAATTCGAAAATTTCTTTTGCATAGGGAAGTATATCTTTTGCTTTACGTGCCTTTACCAGTTGCAGGTTATACCTTCTTTCAACAATACCTGCCAGCTTCTCTATTTTTTCAGGAATGACTTCAGGTATTTTGATTTTATATTCTACCCAATCAGCATCTTTTGTATAACCCAGTTTTTCGATGAAGGATGGATAGTAAGGATGATTGTAAATAGCCGCTAAAGTTCCCAACTGATCAAAACCTTCAATCAACATACCTTCATGATCTAAATCGGTAAAACCCATTGGGCCATGAACGGCTGTCATTCCTTTTTCTCTGGCCCAGTTTTCAACCTGTTCTATTAATGCTTTTGCAATTTGTTCATCTTCTTCAAAATCTATCCATCCAAAACGCATGTATTGGTTGTTCCATTTTTCAATATATGCTTTGTTGATAATGCCGGCAATGCGGCCTGCAATTTTATCATCTTTATAGGCCAGCCAGTATCGTGCTTCGCAATAATCAAAAGCGGGATTAACCTCTTTTTGTAAAGTAGCTTTTTCATCAAACCTCAATGGCGGAACATAAAACCGGTGATTTTTATATAACCTGTAAGGAAAACCAATAAAAGCTTTCAGTTGTTTTTTATCAGTTACTTCTTTTATTACAATGCTCATGGTTAAAGATTGGATTGAAACGAAGATTGATGTGCAATAGTTAAATACATCGCACTAATTCTGTTTTACATTTACTTCAGTTCAAATACATGAAGTTCGCTGGCAACTTTTTCTATTTTGCTGATAGCCTCATCTAATTGATTTTTGGTATGAGTGGCCATTATTGATAGCCGTATAAGCGATGAATCACTTTTTACTGCCGGGGAAACTACAGGATTCACAAATATGCCTTCTTCAAATAATCGCTGGGTAAACTGAAAAGTAAGATAGTTGTCGCGGATATAAATAGGAATAATAGGTGTTTGAGAAGTATTAATATCAAAGCCAATTTCCAGCAATGTGTTTGACATGTATGCAGTATTAGCCCAAAGCGCTTCCTGCCTTTCGGGTTCTGTTTGTATTATTTCAAGCGCTGCTAAAGCAGCAGCAACAGCCGATGGCGGAATACTGGCGCTAAAGATCATAGGCCTGGAATGGTGTTTCAAATAATTTACTGTTTCTTCAGTGGAGACAATAAACCCTCCTACAGATGCAAGCGATTTACTAAAAGTACCCATTATAATATCTACCTGTTCTGTTAACCCAAAATGATTGGCTGTGCCTTTTCCCATCTCTCCTATCACACCCAATGCATGAGCATCGTCCACCATAAGAAGTGCTTCATATTTATTTGCGAGCTTTGTAATTTCGGGTAAATTACAAATATCTCCTTCCATGCTGAATATGCCGTCTATTACGATCATCTTAATTTTTTCAGACTGAACAGACTGTAAAATTTCTTCTAAATCCTTCATATCATTATGGGCAAATTTCAAAACCCTGGAAAAAGATAAGCGGCTACCTTCTATAATTGATGCATGATCCAATTCGTCTAATATTATCATTCCATTTCTGCCTGTTAATGAAGCTACTGTTCCGAGGTTTGTTTGAAATCCTGTTGTGAAAATCAAAGCAGATTCTTTATTTAAATGATCGGCCAGCCTTTCTTCCAACTCAATATGTAATTGGGAAGTGCCGTTTAAAAACCTGGATCCTGAACAACTGCTTCCATACCTGTCAATAGCTTTCTTTACTGCTTCTTTTACTTTTGGGTGATTGGTGAGGCCCATATAGCTGTTTGAACCAAACATCAGCAATTTTTTTCCCTGAATAACAACTTCTGTATCGTTATTTTCTTCGATTGGCCTGAAGTAAGGATATAAGCCCGCCCTTTTCAATTCATCAGGTTTTGTAAATCCGGCTAATTTTTCAAATAAACTTTGTTGTATCATAATACTATTTGTATATGAAGAGTTATGTTGTACAAATGAGATTGCATACTATTTTTAATTAGTGGCACAAAGCATAGCCTCCTGCCGGCTTATATGCAGAGAAGCTATTTCTTCTTCGATTTTATGCAATAGAACCTTT
>JAKAKY010000157.1 GCA_021824365.1 Bacteroidota bacterium
TTTATTGGAAAACCGACACGAATCGGTGCAGGAAGGCAATAGCGGCCTCTTAGAACGTTTGGCCTGGAAAGCCTGGAAAATGGCGAGCTTACACAGGGGCATGATGAATACAGGCAATGGACAATTGAAAACAAAACTGGTGAACCGGTTATTCAAAGGCTGGACAAACCACAGAACCCCATTACAGTTTAGTGAAAAAACATTCAATGAGTTGTGGAATGAACAGGCACCGAAACAATAGCATACACTGCCTATGATTACCCATGAAACGCCACACCTGCTGTTTGCAAAAACACCTTCGCCACGGTTAGGCTATATTGTACAAACCCTGTTAGGTAAACATTGGCAAATTACGCACAATATTCATTTTTTTGAACATACTGATGCCATTAAAATCAATTATTCCGGTGAATCCATTCAATGTATTTGCCTGAAAATAACACCACACGGACTGCTACACGAATCAGGCATTAAAGAACAACGGATAGTAATTGACGCAATCAATCATTTGCCGGTATTTTTTTGTACGGAAGATAAGGTTGGCTTCGATATTTTGGCTGCATCGTTCTATTTACTTTCGCGTTATGAAGAATATTTACCGCATGAACCCGATAGCCTGGGCAGGTTCCCGGCCAATAAAAGTTTAGCTTACCATCAAAATTTTTTGCATCTACCCTTAATTCATTTGTGGTTACAACAGTTCGAAAAACAGATGCAAAGTTTGTTCCCCGCCTATCAGTTGCCCCAACAGAACTTTGTATTCATACCCGGTTTTGATATTGACAGGGCATTCAAATACCATTATCAGGGAATCATTAAAAACATAGCTGTGTTTTTTAAAGCTATGCTAACCGGAAATTTTGAAGCATTTAAGGAAGCAGCCAATGTATTCACAGGGAAGCAGCGGGATCCGTTTGATGTGTTTGAAGCACTTACGCAACTATTTACTACCCAACAACGCAATGCCTTATTCTTTTTTTTGGTGGCACAAAAAAAACAAGCACCAGATAAGAATACAGCTCCATATAAAAAAGGAATGAAGCAGCTCATTGAAACCATCAGTCAACAATTTGATGTAGGCATTCATTTATCGGTACAAAGCAGTACTGACAGGCATTTGAATGTTGCAGAGCAGGAATTAAAAACACTCAGCTTCCTTACAAAAACATCCATCACTACAAACAGATTTCATTACTTATGCTTCCAATTACCCCACAGTTATGAACAACTGATTGCATTAGGTATTACTGCCGATTATTCTATGGGTTATAGTACCGTAAATGGTTTCAGGGCATCGTATGCACAACCGTTTCAATGGTATCATTTGCAAAAAGAAACAACTACTAACCTAACGGTTTACCCTTTCTGTTGGATGGACACTGCCTGCATTTTTCAACAGAAATTAACACCAGGGGCAGCTTATGCTGAATTAATGCAGTTCATACAAATTACCCAATCAGTGAAGGGCACCTGCCTACCTGTTTGGCATAACCACTGCATCAGCCATGAATTAGACAGGCAGCCCTGGAAAACCGCGTTTCATGATTTTATTTCGAACCTTTAACTGCTATTGGTTACATACCATCGGCATCGGCAATAGCCACGGTAGGCTTGCGTACACTTTTATTCACCAAATACACACCTGCCAGTGTAATTACAGAGCCAATTATATTGAATATCGTTAACTTTTCATTCAACGCAGCAGCCCCGATCAATAAGGCTACAATTGGATTGATATAGGCATATAGTGCCGCCACTGATGGCGTTAAATGATGCATGGTATATAAGAAAGCAATATAGGCAATGATAGAACCAATTACAATCAAATAAATTAAAGCCAACCATGAAAGCATGGGTATTTCCCGGAGCGGAATATGTTGCCCTGTTGCAAATGAAAGCAACCCTATTAATACCGATGCCGTAATCATTTGCCAGCCGAGTGAATACTGAGGTTTAATGTTGATGATATTTTTTGAAAGTAATATGGTGCCAATACTCCAGCCAATAGTAGCCGTTAAACATAGCATTATCCCTTTCACATAACTGGCAGCATGATGATGTGAAGCATCTTCATAAAACACCAATAAAATACCTCCAAAACCTAAAGCCAATCCTAAAAAGGTAATAGCGGTGGGCTTATTTTTTTTAGAAATAAATACCTCTAACAGCACTACAAATAAAGGGTACAAAGCGGCAATAAGTGCTGCCAATCCGCTGGAGATATAGGTTACACTCCAGGTACTGAGGCCATTCGATAAAAAGAAAGTAAAAAATCCAATTCCGGTCATCATCACCAATTGCCGCCAGGTGGGCAGCTTTTCTCCTTTTGCTAAAAAATAAGTAATAATAATGGCACCCGCTATCAATTGCCGAATGGCTGAAAGTTGTAAACCCGGCAAGCCCTTTACACCTGCCTTACTCATTACCCAGGTAGAACCCCACAACACACTGGTGGCTGTAAAAGCGATATAGGCTTTTGTTTTTGTTCGCATAGTGTATAAAAAGAAACTAATATTATCCGGTGGCCTGATTTAATGATATTGTTATTAATATTAATAATGGTTCTGCTTAATGTTTAAAATGGCGCAAATTGGTAAATACCATGGCTAATTGATGTTCTACGCAATAATCAATACTGTCTTTATCACGAATAGAACCACCGGGTTGTATATAACATTCAATTCCGGCAGCATGGGCAATTTGTACGCAATCATTAAAAGGAAAAAATGCATCACTGGCTAACACTGCCCCTTTCAATGAAAAATTAAATTGCTGTGCTTTTTCTATGGCATGGCGTAACGCATCAATCCGCGATGTTTGTCCGCAACCCTTACCCACCAATTGTTTATCCTTCACCAGGGCTATAGCGTTACTTTTTAAATGTTTGCATACCAAATTGGCAAACAATAAATTTTCTTTCTCGGCATCAGTAGTATTTCTTCCACCCACCTCTTTATAGTCTGTTATATTACCCTCATCGGTTGTTTGTTGCAAAATACCATTGAGTAGTGATTTTTGTTGTTGTTTTTCTAATGAAATATCCCGGTTTAGTTGCAATAAAATACGGTTTTTCTTCAACTGCAAAATACGCAGGGCTTCCGCATCAAAACCGGGTGCAATCAATACTTCAAAAAATATTTCCCGGATGGCAGTAGCAGTGGCAGCATCAATAATGTGGTCGGTAATCAATACCCCGCCAAAAGCACTTTCCGGATCACCGGCTAATGCTGCCTCCCAGCTTTCTTTTAATGCAGGCCTTTCAGCAATGCCACATACGTTGGTATGTTTAAAAATGGCAAATACCGGTTGTTTGGCTACCGTTTTAATATCTAATAACAATTGTATGGCTGCTTCCACATCTACTAAATTGTTATACGATAATTCTTTGCCATGCAGTTGCTGAAACAAAGCACTCAAATTACCCTTAAAGGAGGCTTGCTGATGCGGGTTTTCACCATAACGCAATACTTGTTCCGTAATAGCTGCAGGCGGATTAAAATATTGATGAATAGCTGCATCATAATGCATCACCACTTCAAAAGCTTTAGCGGCAAAGGCACGCCGTTGTTCTACTGTAGTGGCTCCTTTTTGTTCGGTTAATAATTGCAATAAAGCAGTATAATCTTCTTTCGCCGCAACCACTAATACATCTTTAAAATTTTTAGCAGCAGCCCGTATCATAGAAGGGCCGCCAATATCTATTTTTTCAATAATTTTTGCTTCTTCATGGGTAGCGGCCACTGTTTCTTCAAAAGGGTATAAGTCCACTATCACTAAATCAATTTCGGGAATGGCATATTCCTGCATTTCTGCCAAATCCTGCGCTTCTGCTCTTCTGCCTAATATACCGCCAAATACGGCAGGATGCAGGGTTTTTACCCTTCCGCCCAAAATACCGGGGTAATGCGTCAGGGTTTCCACACCAATACAGGGCACACCCACCTCTTTTTCTAAAAACTGCTGCGTTCCACCGGTGGAGTAGATGGTAATGCCTGATGCATGTAATTGCCGGGCAATGGGCGCTAAACCGTCTTTATAAAAAACAGAAATTAGGGCCGACTTCATTTGTTTTTGCATACTATGGTACAATTGGTTGTTTGCCGGAATAACCCGCGGCGGCTATAAGTTTAACATAAATGCCCCCGATTCGGGTATAGAATGAAGGCGCAAATGTAAAGCCTCTGCTTCTTTTTTCCATTGATTGATTTTCCACAACGGATTACTGGCATCGGCAACAAACTGTTTGCAGGGCCATTGCCTGTACAATTCTTGTAATGAGACGTTAGGATTTTGAGAAAGAATGATGACTTCAGGATGCAATGCATTAGCGGTTAAAGTGGCCATAACCGGTTTATTCAGCCAAACAATCTGCTTTTGTTGCAGGGAAATAATTTTAGGTGCCGTTAATTGGGTATCTAACACCTGAATATTTTGTATACGATGTACAATACGGGAGGGCTGTAAATGAAAATTGCGCAGGTACCCCTCTTCCCAATATTCCTGTGCCCCCATAAATTGGCAGTTCCTGCCCTGAATAATATCAATAGCCGTTGCGGCAGGTACCTTGTATACAATGAGCCTGGTTTGGTATTGCTTTCCCAAAAAATCAATCGAGCGTATACCTGCAAAACCGAGCATGGCTAATAAGGCCACAAATATTCCGGCCATCCTTTTTTGTAATAAGCCCATACTTGCACCTGCTATTGCAACAAAAATGAATGCCACCTGCCAAATATTCATTTGAATACCACCCCAAACAGCATGCGGCCATTGATCCATTGCCGTAATGCCCACATTCATCCATTCAATGCCCCTGCTTAATACCCTACCCAACACTTTGGCTAACACCGGAAATGGGTACACCAAAACAAGTGCCATTAAACCATATAACAAAAAACCGGATAAAGGCACTACCCACAAATTGGCGATTAAAAAATAAACGGGAAACTGATGAAAATGGTACCAGCTAATGGGTGTAGTGAATATTTGTGCAGCAAGGGTAACTGCCATTAATTGGGCTATTTTTTTAAAAGGCACAATACGAATCAGCAGTTGTTGAATAGCCGGTTGAAAAAGCACAATACCCAATACCGCTGCATAGCTAAGCTGAAAACCCACATCCCATAAATTAAACGGATTATAACACAAAAGTAAGCATGCCGAAGCAGCCAGATTGTTGTATATCGGTGCGTTTCTGTTAAACCATTGTCCCAAAATAATCAATGAAAACATCACCGCACTTCGGGCTATGGAAGGCATTCCACCGGCAATAGCCGTAAATAGCCATATTACAAATAATAACAACACATATTTCACCCACCGCCATTTTGCTGAACGCTCTAAAGGTGCCAGCATAAAGAAGAACAAACCATATATCATCCCCAAATGCAACCCGCTAATGGCAATGATGTGCACCACACCCACATTGCTGTATGCCTGAACCAACTCGCGGTCTAAATAATTGCGGTAACCAATAAGCAATGCAGCAGCTACCCCGCTGGCTCCGGTATCGGGAATATATTGCTGCAACATGTTTAAAACTCCCAAACGCAGCCGCCATAAAGTAGTTGAAAGGGTAGATAAATGCCCACCCGGCGCAACCATACATTGTTGCATCTGCACAAAACTTTGGTAATAAATGCCTTTACGATGGCACCAGTTAATATAATCAAACGACCCGGGATTACCCGAATTAATAATGGGTTGCACATTAGCCTGAATAACCAATTGGGTTCCGGGCTGAAGAGATGGAAGCTGCCGAAACAATGCCGTATCTTTTTTAAAATAAAGTATGATTTTACCCGTGGTGTATTGTGGGGTATCTGTTATGCTGTATTGCCGTATCGTGCCCACTGCTTTAAAGGTTTTGTTGCGCTCCGTTGGCGGCTCCTCCAACTGAAGCAGTAAAGCGTGTTTACCGGGCTGCAGTAAGGTTGTTGGCCTGGTTTGCGCAACCTGCTGCCAATAAACACCCATACCCAATACCAAAAACAAATACTGTATGGCAATGCCGCTTATCCAAAACCATTGGTAACGCCATGCCAACGGCAATTGATTAAAACAGGCCAGTCCTAAACAACCCAATATACCTGCCCACAAAAGGTTAAAACCCGAAAAGGAACAATAAGATTGTACCCAAATACCGGTAATAAAAGGCAACATTAAACGCAACATGGGCGCTTTTTGCAGCCAGTTTGGACCAAAATGCAGAAATATGGATGGTGCAGCAGTTTCCATTGAAAAAAGAAAAATACAACAGTTGGCACAATTGGGCAAACATTTTACCCGTTTTTGTTGGCTATGGGCAGGCAAAAAAAATTTCCTCAAAAAATTTTGAGGAAATAATTGGGCTAAGCCTTAGGATATTGGATTTATAAAAACGGATGGCGTTCAACCCATAGCTAATTTCCAAACTTATTTTGAATTGAGGCAATTATTATTAAAAAAAATAAAACGGTATTTTTTACCGTGTGTTTACGGGGTTTTTTCTGCGGATTACTACGTGTTTTTTACCCCGTGTTTTTACGGTATTTTACCCCGTGTTTTTACGGTATTTTTTGCGGGTTTATACATAAAAAGGGTTAGTGCTGAAATGTTTATGGATGAAATTAATCTGTAATTGATTGATAAACAGGCGGTTCTGAATATAATTCAAAATAACTATTAAATAGTTTTACGCCATCATTCAAAAACAACGAATTTCTAAACATCTAAAAAAACTACAGCTATGCAAATTATTGAAAAAAAATCATTAAA
>JAKAKY010000158.1 GCA_021824365.1 Bacteroidota bacterium
CCGAAGCCCCTGCCGGATTAGGTATTACCTGTATCTGTATATTTTCTAACGGATTATTGACCGGCGTTACGGCCGTTACTACCGTATTATTTACATTCTTATTGGTGTACACATAATATTCGCCCGGTTGTAGCGTAATATTATCGGCTCCGCCGGATGCCGTAATGGTTTTTGAAGACAAATAGCTGTACCAGGTACCGGCAGATGGGAAGGTAACGGTGGCGAATTGCTGACTAACATCGAAATTGCCTACAAATACCACACTTAATGAATCGCCGGTTACAATTAATTGTTTAAAAGCATTGCCTAAATTATAACCAATGTTTTTTGGCGCTGTAAAAGTTGAACTGTATACCGGATTGGTTCTTAGCTTAAACAATTGTGCATATACATTATACAATGCCAGGCGATTGGGGTTGCTGTAATAATCCCAACGTAAAGGCTTAGGATTTGTGCGGCATCCACCTGAAGCATCTACTGTTCCATTAGGGCAGGTGTTAATACTGTAATCATATCCCAACTCACCAAACTGCCATAACATTTTAGGCCCGGGAATCATGGCCCATAAAGCAGTAGCCATGGCATTGCGTTTTAAACCGGTAGCGGTATCTTTTACCATATAACTTCCGTTGCTATTGCCATATTGCTCATTTTTATACATCAGCCTTTCTTCATCATGACTTTCCATATAAGTAATCAGGTTAGGCTGGCTGTATCCACGATTGGTGTACACACCATAACTCACATCCCATGAAGGGTTGCTATAACCCATGGTAGCCTGATTAAAATTGCTGTTTAAATTTCCCCACAGCATCATGCCGTAATTGGCTTCTACCTGCTCTTCTGAATTGTTGGCAAACATTTCTAAAATACAATATGCGCCTTGCGAAACAGATTGAATTTCATCGTAAATGTTTTTCCATGTGGCTACTCTGCCACTATCATAATTGCCCCAGGCAGCTACATTACAATTATTACCAAAAGCATCGCAGGTATTTGTTTGGGTAAAACCTTTGGCTAAATCCCATCGAAACCCGTCAATTTTATATTTGGTTAACCAGTAAGTAATTACGCGGTTTCGAAAATTAATGGTAGCCTGACTTTTGTGATTAAACTGATAGCCTACATTATAGGCATGCGTAGGATATTGATTAAACCAGGGGTTATTAGCGGCAGGAATATTATTAACAGGATCCCAATACATTTGCACCATAGGTGAAGTACCGAAGGAATGATTCAACACCATATCCATAATAACGGCTACGCCTTGCTGATGACAGGCATCTATAAATTGCTTAACGGCAGTTTCAGTACCATACACTTTATCGGGTGCAAAGTAAAAATTTGGGTTATAGCCCCAACTACTGTATCCTTCAAAATTATTAAATGGCATTACTTCAATGGCGTTTACACCGAGGCGTTTTAAATAGCTTAATGTATCTTGTAACCCTTTCCAGTTTTGTGTAGCCGTAAAATCGCGAATCAGCAATTCATAGATCAACAAATTGCGTTTATCGGGCCTGGTAAAATTGGTTACCTGCCAGTTGTAGGCAGGTTTAGCTGTTTGCAAAACACTTACAATAGCACCAACTGCATTTGCCGGAAATGGTTTTAAATTAGGATAAATAGTAGAAGGAATTTGCGGGTCAACATTTTTATCTAAAATTTTTTCCGCATTATAGTCTGCAACATATAAGCTACCATCTATTTGATATTGATACGCATATTCCACACCCGGTGTTAAACCGGTTAAGCGAATCCAAAACCGCAAGCTATCCGGCGTTTCATTCATCTGATAGTTCAATGAGGGTGTCCAATTATTGAAATCGCCCAGTACAATAATTTTATTCTTTTTAGGCGCATACAATACCAAAGTAGCCGAGGTATCACCGGTTTCATAATTAATACCATCGGTAACGCCTGCAGGCAATGGTGCAAAGTTGGTTCCTCCGGAAACTAAGAAGCTTGCCGTATCTCTCAAAAATATCGTACCGTTATACGCTTCAGCAATAATGGTTTGTGTACCTGCAGCGGCAATGGTGGGAGCAGCAGATAATTGTGTAACGGCACTATCCTGCACAAGGGCAGTACCGTTATAATAGATGGTAAGCCGTGATGGCTGGCTGGCCTTTGCATTGATGTTCAATATATCGCCCACATTTTTGATTACCGGTTCCAGTATGGGTGTATAAGTGGGTTGTTTTAAAGGTGTATCTATTCTGGCATATAAGCCATTATCATACACCGGAATATACATATCGGAACCATCGGTATTGGTTTGTTTGATACTGCCACTACCATTGCGAAAAAGAATAGCAATTTTTAAAATTTTTTCTGCGGAATTGGTAATATTGAAAAAATTTCTTAAGCCTCCGGTAATGGTGTATTTCCACAAATTTTGTCCGGCTGAAGGGGCATTGGCAGCCGCGTTGGTAGTGCCCCAGGTAAAAGGAACATATTTCCAGTCTGATGAAGAAGTACTTGCCGTAGTAATTACCCCAATATGCACATACACATCTGTTAGGGGTGTATAATTCAACAAACCTTTATTGCCCTTAGAAGCATCGCAAGTAATGGTAACAATGGCACTGGTATCCTGAATAAAAGCAGGCGACCATCTCAACAATTGGGCATTTGCTGTTATACTGCTATATAATAATACAATTGCAAGTAGACATCGTTTCATATGGTACCAATTAAGCTGCAAACGTTTGCGGCAATGTGTACGAAAAACACATTGCTATACAAATTTGTGTATTTTTTACACAATAGAAAAATTTTTTAACCCTTTTTTTTGATAAAATTGAAAAAAGGGATGTTGAAAGGCAAAAAACGGGCAGGGAACAAAATGTAAACAACAAACGATTGCGCTCTTACACAACTTAACTTGGATGATTGGGGTTGTATTATCTTTAATGCCATTTGTTGTGTACACATTTACCAACACCCTAATATATATAACAAATGCTAACGATTAAAGCAATACCATGACCTTTACCAAACCAAAACTCAGTTTCTGGCAAATCATTAATATGAATGTAGGATTCTTTGGAATCCAGTATAGCTTTGGTTTACAGCAAACAGCCATTAACCCGTTATATACTTTCCTGCATGCCCGACCGGAGGAATTACCTTTACTCAATTTAGCCGGACCTATGACAGGATTATTGATACAGCCCTTAATTGGAGCGATGAGCGACAAAACCTGGCACCCACGCTGGGGCAGACGGAAACCCTATTTTTTAATTGGAGCCATTTTGTGCAGCTTTACCCTGTTTTCCTTTCCCTTTAGCCGGAGCTTATGGATGGCAGCCGGTTTATTATGGATTTTAGATGCTGCCAACAATACAGCCATGGAACCTTACCGCGCTTTTATTGCCGATAAACTACCCGAAAAACAAAGGGCCATGGGCTTTCTAACCCAAAGTTTTTTTACCGGTCTGGGTATTACATTAGCCAATTTATCATTGGGATTTTTTAAAAATATTATTACCGGCGAAAGTATCACCAGCGATGGGCGTTCAGGTATACCCTATTGGGTATTCGGTTCTTTTTTTGTAGGCGCCATTTGCTCCATTGTAAGTGTAGTATGGTCAGTGAGTACCACTCCGGAAATTCCGCCAACACCTGAAGAATTAGCCGAACTGCGGGCCAAAAAATCAGGGTTCTTCGCTTCCATGAAAGAAATAATTTCAGCCATTGGCGATATGCCCCGAATTATGTGGCTATTGGCATTAGTGTATTTATTTCAATGGTATGCCATGTTTTGTTATTGGCAATTTGTTTCATTAAGTATTGCACAATCCATTTTTCATACCACACCCGATGGCAATGCTGAATTATATGAACAGGCCGTTGTTTGGGCCGGAAAAGTAAATGGATTCTACAATATTGTCACTTTTATATCTGCTTTCGGGTTGGTTTGGTTAGCCAGAAAAATCAGTGCTAAACATGTACATATTCTTTGCTTATTAATGGCAGGCATTGGCCTGCTCATTTTTCCGCATATAGCACAAAAAGAACTATTGTTTATACCCATGATTGGATTTGGTATTGCATGGGCCAGCATGATGGGTGTACCTTATATTATGGTGGTAGGCAGTATACCCAAAGAACGGTATGGTGTTTACATGGGCATTATTAATATGATGATTGTAATACCCATGATTTTACAAACTACTACATTTGGTTTTATTTATCATTGGTTATTGGCCGATAAGCCCACTAACGCTATTGCCTTTGCGGGAATGTTGTTGTTACTGGCTGCCTCGGCTACTGTATTGATTAAAAGAGAAAAAATGGAAAAAAGCCAAACTATTCCTGCTGCATCCGGTGTGGGGCACTAACGGTTCACCACAGGTAGGAACGATGCAGTGAGTGACACAACAGACGATGCCATGAAAAACAAAAGCCGACTTCATAAAAATTAAGTTTATGCAAACAATTATTTGTATTGGGGAAGCACTGATAGACATGATTTGCACCGACAAAGGAAAAACTTTGGAGGCAGGTGAACATTTTTTGAAAAAAACAGGCGGTGCTCCTACCAATGTTGCAGCAGCCATTGCTGCATTGGGTGGCAGGGTTGAATTAGCTGCCAAAGTAGGTGCTGACCCTTTTGGGCAACAACTCATCCATACCATGCAGGAGTTTGGTGTAAATACGCAATGGATGTGCAGCAGCAAAGAACATTTTACCACCTTTGCTTTTGTATCTTTAAAAGAAGATGGTGAGCGTGATTTTGTATTTAACCGTGGTGCTGATGGCCATTTGATGGAACAGGAAATAACAGATATTTTAAATAACGGTACCGGCATTGTGCATTTTGGTTCGGCCACCGCATTTTTACCCGGCCCCTTAAAAACAACATATACCAATTTATTAACAGAGGCAAAAACCAAAAATTGCTTTGTGAGTTTTGACCCTAATTACCGGCATTTACTGTTTGCACACCGGCAACAAAGCTTTATTGAACAATCTTTACAGTTTTTAAAAGTAAGCAATTTTTTTAAAGTGAGTGATGAAGAAGCCATGCTGTTATCGGGAAAGAGCACAGTTAATGATGCAGCTAATTGGTTATTGAAATATACAGATGCAACATTTTGTATTACCTTAGGCAGGGAGGGTACATTATTGTGTTTTCAACAACAACAAATCCTTATTCCCAGTATTAAGGTAGAAGTAGTGGATACAACCGGTGCCGGCGATGCATTTGTGGGTGCTGTATTATACCAGTTAAGTTGTTTAGAAAAAAATGAGTTGCCACAACTTCCCGCCCATCAATGGCAGGAGATTGTATTGAATGCCAATAAAGCCGGCGCCAGAACCTGCACTTATATGGGGGCAATGGAGGCATTTAAATATTTGAGCAGTGATATATTTAAAGCATAATTTTTTCATCCTATAAACTAAACCGGCAGTGTACAAGAAAAATTTACACAACCAGATTGTTGAATTACTGCAACAACAATCGTTCAATATTGCAAAAAATGACAGCGCTTTTTTTGCCCGTTTTATAGCCAATGCAACAGCTATAGAATCATTGTATCAACAATTGTATGCACAGCATCCCGAAAACAATCGTATTTGGAAACAGCTACTGCAATTAATTATTACCGCCTATCAACAACGGCCATCTGCATTTGTAGAAAGAGATACTAAAAAATTACAACAGGAGCAATGGTTTTTGAGCAATGAACTGGCCGGTATGAGTTTATATGTAGACCGTTTTTGCGGAGACCTTCAACAGTTACCAAACAAATTAGATTATTTTAGGGAACTGGGTATCAATGTATTACATCTCATGCCGTTGTTTGAAAGTCCGTTACATGAAAGTGATGGCGGATATGCGGTATCTAATTTCAGAAAAGTAGATGAACGGTTTGGCACATTGCAACACCTGCAACAGTTACAACAAAACATGCAACAGCAGGAAATGTTTTTAATGCTGGATATTGTGTTAAACCACACCTCGCACCAACATGAATGGGCACAAAAAGCCAAACAGGGCGATGAAAAATACCAGGATTTTTATTATATGTTTACCGACCGGCAAATACCCGATCAGTTTGATGCATCGATGCCTGAAATTTTTCCGGAATCTGCGCCAGGTAATTTTACTTATGTTCCTGAATGTAATCAATGGGTAATGACGGTTTTTCATCAATACCAATGGGATTTGAATTACAGAAATCCGGAAGTGTTTCTGGCCATGTTAGATACCATATTTTTTTATGCCAATTTGGGCGTAGATATTTTACGTATTGATGCACCTGCCTTTATTTGGAAAGAAATAGGCACTACCTGTCAAAATTTGCCACAAGCACATGCTATTTTACAGTTAATAAAATGTTGTGTAGAAGTAGCTACGCCTGGCATGGCATTACTGGGTGAAGCTATTGTGGCCCCTAAAAAAATTATGCAATATTTTGGCACCGGGTTATATGTGGCACATGAATGTGATTTTGCCTACAATGCTACACAAATGGCTTTACAATGGGATGCTTTGGCTACGCAAGATGTTAGGGTAATGTTGGCCGCACAGGAAGATTTGGCGAGGAAACCTTATGGCACCTCATGGATAACGTACACCCGTTGCCACGATGATATTGGATTAGGGTATGAAGATAATAGCATACGCAAAGCCGGTTACAATCCTTATGAACACAGGCGCTATTTAAAAAATTATTATTCAGGTAATATTGAAAATTCACCGGCACGAGGTACCTTATTTTCCATAAACCCTAAAACACAG
>JAKAKY010000159.1 GCA_021824365.1 Bacteroidota bacterium
AACTGTTGCTGGTTAAAGATACAAAAGCCGATGATTTATTCTATTGCTAAATTTATAACGTCCAGTTGGAACCTTAGCTGATTTCCTGCTGCCGCTGGGCACCCGCGTTCCGTCTGCCGCCATAACACCAATGCAATGTTACCTGCATAGCCTTCGTCAGCAGTCATCATTCCAACTAATGTGATTGTTCTGAATGGCGACTGATTGGCGAATAAATTTTAAGTCTGCTGGATATTCATTTAAATCGATTTTTTTGTCATACCAAGTATCTAATACCTCATATTCTATTGCGTCAATAATAGTATAAATATTTTTATCAATTACATCGGGAATTATAGCAAGATTGTCAGGTATATGATTCCAAGCTACACTTGGATAAACAATACAGTCAAAGCTTGGCATGTTGCTGTTTTCAGGGAATGGTTGCAATAACCTATCTGAGAAAAACGCAGTAAAGAGATAATCATATCTTTTGGGACTTGACGGCTCTGATTCTTTGATAAATTCAGATGAGAAAAAGGAAAAGAAACATTCCATCCATTCTGCGATTGTCGGATGTAAGGTTTTACATATTTCTTCAAATGCATAATTATTTCGGTCAGCATATTCATTGTGAATACCTCCTGTCAAACAAATAGGATATGCTTTAAGCGGTTTTTGAGATTTGTTTTGCCAAGTTGAAAGAATTATCCGTTGACTTTCTCTTGGGTGAGTTTCTCTGACTGCTACTTGTGGCATTAATGACGCATAAAAAAGTGTAGTGGCAGGACTATTTGCTCGATTGTAAACTCCATTTTTTTTAACTATGTCCAAAGGTGGATAAGATACAAATTTAGTATTTCTAAGTTTGCCATTTTCAAGAAAATTATCTCTAACTATTGTAACCCGATAAATAAGTTGAACCGTCACATCGTTATTGATGATTGGGCTTGTATTTAATACAAAGTTTAAATAGTCAAGAAGTTTTTCATGTTGCTTATCGTTTAAACTGCGAAGGTCAATTTGTTTAAGGTGAGTGAAACATTTTTTATAAAACTCTATTGTACTTTTTATGATGCTTAAATATTTTTCATCCTGAGAGTTATTTGTCAAGCAATGGGAAATCGCAATTCTTTCTTCGGTTGTTACTTTGTCTATAAATAGCTTTGAACTTGGTATTGGTGGGAGAGAAGAAATAAGTGAATCATTTTCTTCAATAGTTTTACTAGGGCTGTTTTTCCAATACGGTACTATACCATGCTTTTCAGCTAAATCATTTTTCAGAGCATCATTAACATAAGGTTCAATTTCTTCGACTGTAGGCTTTTCAAAATGTCTACTAATACCAAAAAGACTTTTCGTTTTTTTTAAAGCGTCATTAAATTCATCAATTGATAAGCATGTTAAGTAGTAAATTAAACCTCTTATGTATGATTTACTATGTGAACCTGAAAATGAAAAGACTGTGTCGGTTTGAAATCGATAAAGTTCTAATTTGCTTGCAGCGTCATAAACCAAAAATGTTGGACAGACCTCAAACATAATTATGTTGTTGTCGAAGGCTGGCTTAATGCGACATTCAAGTTTGAATTCATCATTCAACCATTGCCCAAGATGGCTTTCGGGAAGTGTATTGTGTTTAATTTGAAATGGACTTCTGCTTACTTCTGAATGTAGCATACTTTAATAATAATTTATTTTCTGTCAGTGCCACTCTTAGCATGAATACTGTCCAACAGGCTTGCAGGTAACGTTTTACGGCTTGGCGATGTGGCGGATTTTTAGCACAAAAGTTCAAAAGAATTCCTAATGTTGAACCTTGCACAAATGTTTCATAGAAGCACTTTAGCCGCCATATTGCCAAACCGATGTTGTGCGTTCGTTTTTTTTTATTCGGTTAGTTTATCAATTTCGTTGTCTGTTAAGTTTTGAATGTTTTTTGTGATTTTTTCAATGTCCCAATTCCACCATTTAAGTTCTAATAATTTTGCAATTACTTCTTCTGAAAATCGCTTTTTGATTTCTTTTGCAGGATTTCCACCAACAATCGAATAAGGTTCAACATCTTTTATCACTGTCGAATTTGTCGCAATAATTGCTCCATCTCCAATTATTACTCCTGCCATAATTGTCGCATTGAAACCAATCCAAACGTCATTTCCAATATTTATGTCTCCTTTTTGAGGGTAAGATTTATTTTCCATTGCGTTTTCCCAACCGTTTCTAAAAATTGCAAAAGGATAAGTAGTCAATGCATTTGTTAAATGATTTGCTCCATTCATAATAAATTTCACGTCAGAAGCAATCATACAAAACTTACCTATGATTAATTTGTCTCCAACAAAGTCAAAATGATATTTGACATTTTTTTCAAAGTTCTCAACATTTTCAAAGTCATCATAGTAAGTATAGTCACCTACAATAATGTTAGGATTCTTTACAACATTTTTCAAAAAGCAAAGTCTGTCGTAATTTTCAAGTGGAAACTTTATATTTTTATTTGGTCCTGTCATATATAGTTTAGTCTTTTGGGTTGCGTTTTGTTTTAAAATGACGCATAACTCGTAAATATACGAAACTTTACGCGTTAGTCTTTATCAGGTTAAAAATATTGTTATACTGATTTTCAATTAGTTATACCACTTTTGCGCAATACATATACATTTTAACACGCTTTCGTAAAGCCAACTATTTCATATTAATTAATCCGGCAATATCCTCCAACGGGCTTATAATGTTCAACAAATCTTTATTGGTTACATGTAAATAACGTAAAGTGGTTTTTATGTCATTATGTCCTAATAACTTTTGTATAAATACCACATCTATGCCTTTATCTAATAAATGCGTGGCAAAACTATGCCTTAGCATATGCATACTACCCGCCTGCGTTATACCTGCTTTTTGCTTAGCCCGGCCCAACACCAATTGTATGCTTCTAATACTTAAATGTTCACCGGTATGCTGCCCCTCAAACAAATAATATTTAGGATGGTATGCCTTATAATATTCTCTTAGCATTATTAACATGCCCGGCCCTAAACTAACTACCCGGTCTTTTTTGCCTTTGCCTCTATGCACGGTCAATAATTTTCGATGGCCATCTATGTCGCTTACTTTTAAACTAACTACTTCACTTACTCTTAATCCACAGGCATAGGCCAACATGATAACGGTTCGGTGCTTAATGTTTTCAACCGCATTTATTAATTGTATTACCTGCTCTTTACTAATGGTTTTGGGTAATTGCATTGGCTTCTTGGGCCGGGGTATTGGCCAAAAAAATGCTTCTTTTTGTAATACCTGCTCATAATAAAATTTTAAAGCATTCATACGGCTATGCAAAGTGGCTTCTGTAAGCTGTAATGTGGTGGCACAATAGTCTAAATAATCTTTAATTCTTTCTACAGTAAATAAACGGGCCGGTACGCTTTTAATGGTTTGCAAAAATTGCGATAGCTCATTGCTGTATGTTTTAATGGTTGACGGGCTATATCCCTTTAATCGCAAATATTGCCGCATGGCTTGTAAGGCAGGTACATTTACCGGGTGTATATACCCGGCATTCATGATTGCTTTTTGTTGCGTAGCGGCGCTGCTGGTTGTAAAGGTTTTGGCTTTTTTTACGGTAGCAGGCATGGGTATATTTAGCTCGCAATGGGTAGTAATATAATCCTGTAAACCACTATCATTTATACGGCAAATACCACCAAGCATTGCTGTAACAAATGCTATATTATCAACCGTTAAATCCATATACCAGCAATGGTGTGTTTTAGAAAAACGGATGCCTTCTAATTGTTTAATATGCGTATTAATAGCACTTTCCTTGTCCGCAAACAAAGCCAAACGATGCCCCGAACGATGATACAAATATTGTAGTTCTAATATAGGGCTGTGCGTTTTATGCTCTGGTTTTACGGCTTCGCCACCGTTACTCACAGGTTGTTTTCCCATCAGCAAAGCAATTATTTGTTAATTGAGTTTTCAAAACACTAAAATATGGTTTCTCATTCATACGTAAAAACGTATTTCTACGTAATGAAATAGATATTTTAAATAATATCTCCTCCCTGCCATAAAAAATGTCTTTGCCCACAATACCCCACCGCCCAAATCCCGGCACCCAAAAAAACTCCTCCCCACCTTCTTTGCGACAGATTCGAGACAGGTTCGACATCAATTTTGCAAATGCCGAAAAACACGGGTATTTGCATCGAATTTGTCGAACACCTGTCGAACAAATTCACTAAAACGCCCATTTTTAGGGTATTTTTCTTTCAAAACCTTAATTTTTCCATAAAAAACCCACCAATCATCCAATTATTTTTTTAACGCACCACCGGCATGCTTATCTTAGATGCTCTTTTTTTAAAATACTTTTTTATTCATTCAATTAAAAAATTTGCACATGAAGAAATGGAGTTCGCTCTTAGTATTGCTGGCTATAACAATGGGCACCTATGCTCAAACCACCGGCAATTATAACCAACACGAGGCTTTTGCCCCTATGTTTTATCCCGCCTTTGGCGATAAAGTAAGAGCAGCAGATGGCACCCCGGGGTCTGAATACTGGCAAAACCGGGCCGATTATAATATTAATGCCGGTATCGATACACTGGCGCAAAACATTAAGGGTTCTGTGCTTATTTCCTACACCAACAATAGCCCGCAAAACCTTTCTTTTCTTTGGCTGCAATTAGATCAGAATATTTACAACCAGTCTTCTCGCGGCGTGGCAACTACTGCGGTAGGTGGTGGCCGTTGGGCTAATCGTAATAATTTTAATGGAGGATATACTATTGAATCGGTTGATGTTGTGGTGGATGGAAAAACAGAAAAAGCCAACTATCTTATTAACGATACCCGTATGCAGATTAAATTGGCCAAATTGTTGAAAGCACAGGGCGGAAAAATTCAAATAAAAATTAATTACAGCTTTAAAATCCCGGAATATGGTACCGACCGTATGGGAAGATTAAATACTAAAAATGGCTGGATTTATGAAATAGCACAATGGTACCCCCGTATGTGTGTGTACGATAATGTATACGGCTGGAATACCCTTCCTTATTTAGGACAGGGCGAGTTTTATTTGGAATATGGAAATATTGAATACAATGTTACCGTACCCGGTAATTTAATTGTGGTAGGCTCAGGTGAATTAATGAACCCGCAGGAAGTATTAACCCCTGCTGTATTTAAACGCTGGAAAGAAGCGGCACAAAGTGATAAAACGGTGATGCTGCGTACCGCTGCCGAAGTTACCGACCCCGCCAGCCGTCCATTTAAAAAAATGCTGACCTGGAAGTTTAAATGCCTCAATACCCGCGATGTGGCCTGGGCTGCCTCACGTGCCTTTATCTGGGATGCTGCCCGCATAAACCTGCCCGGTGGTAAAAAATCGCTGGCTATGAGTGTATATCCGGTTGAAAGCAATGGCGATAGTAGCTGGAAACGTTCTACCGAATTTGTAAAGGGGGCAATAGAGTATTATTCAAAATATTTATTTGAATTTACTTATCCCTCTGCTACCAACGTAGCCGGTATTGTGGGTGGTATGGAATACCCCGGTATTGTATTTTGTAGCTATCGTGCCAGTGGGCCCAGCTTATGGAATGTTACTTCACACGAATTTGGCCATAACTGGTTCCCCATGATTGTGGGTAGTAACGAACGTAAATTTCCCTGGATGGATGAGGGCTTTAATACCTTCATCAATACCATGGCCGATGCACATTTTAATAACGGCGAATTTTTAAACCACCGTATGGATAACCGCCACATGGCTGCCCGTTATGTGTTTAAAGATAGTACCGAAAGTATTTTTACCATTCCCGATGTAATACAACCTCAAAATCTGGGCATTTATGCCTACTATAAACCGGGTATGGGTTTAGAATTGCTGCGTGAAGAAATTTTAGGCCCCGGCCCCTTTGATAGTGCCTTTAGTTACTATGTGCACCAATGGGCATTTAAACATCCTACACCATGGGACTTTTTTCATTGCATTGAAAACTATACCGGCGAAACCTTAGATTGGTTTTGGCGCGGATGGTTTATGTATAACTGGAAGATTGATCAGGCGGTGAAAGGTGTTGCTTATAACGATGATAACCCGGCAGATGGCAGTTTAATTACCATTGAAAATTTAGGCCGGTTGCCTATGCCCGTAACCGTTGCCATAACTGAAGCCAATGGCAAAACCGGTACCGTTCATTTGCCGGTTGAAATTTGGCAACATGGCGCTACCTGGAAATTCAGGTATCCTTCTACAGAAAAAATTATCAAAGTGGTAATTGACCCTGAGAATAAATTACCCGATTATAACAGCGCTAATAATACCTGGAAAGCAGAATAATACCACAAAATTTTCAATTCAATTGATTCCGGATGCGTTGCCTCAAAAGCTCATCCGGAATTTTTTTATGGGGAATATAAGTTTGCAACAAGTGCTGCTTTTTTATTAATATGCAATTCTACAACCGGATTGGCGCACACGAATGTGGAACATTTTATTGGCAGGTGCATCGTTACATCAACCATATTCAACTAAATTGTTTGAAGTAAATATCTACACTGTCATTCAGAAATTATTATTTTATTTTTAAAACAACTTCATGTACAACACCTATTTTCAGCACCTGAATAAAAAAATAACGCTTACCAAAGCAGAAGAGGAATTAATTAAAAGCCGGTTAATTGTTAAAAAACTGCGCAAAAAACAATATCTGTTGCAGGAAGGAGATATATGCAAATACACTGCATTTGTAGA
>JAKAKY010000160.1 GCA_021824365.1 Bacteroidota bacterium
AGCGTTAAAAATTTAATGTAAATCGCTTAACAAAATTAGTTGAAAGATGTTTAAACAACATTGTATCGCTTTGGTAAATTTTAATGAATAATAGTTATTTAAATAAAACAGTTTTATGCGTAGATCAGGGATTTGGTGGTTGGTTGCTGCTATTTTAATGCTTATAGATGTTTATGTATTTCAGGCTGTGAAAAATGTAATGCAGCATGGTTCAGAAAAAACACGTTTATGGATAACAGTTATTTATTGGCTGATTGCCGTATTAGGCTGGGTTGCTTTAATTGCATTGCCCTATATTCAGGGTTTACAGGTTTCTAAGTTTTTCAGAAATTATGTTTTTGCCATATTGGTTGGCTTGTTCATGGCCAAATTAATTGGCTCTGTGTTTTTTTTAATCGATGATATTCGGCGCGGCATTATTTGGATAGTCGCATTTTTTACCATCAAATCAGGCGCACATTTTGCCGATAACGGTGCCGAACCAATTTCGCGTTCTGTTTTTTTAAGCTGGATGGGTATTGGTATGGGTACCACATTATTAGGTACTTTTTTATATGGGTTTGGCAATAAATACAATTATCAGATGAAACACATCCGCTTGCAATTTCCCAATTTACCCAATGCATTTAAAGGTATTAAAATTGCACAAATAAGCGATATACATAGTGGCAGTTTTAACAATAAACCGGCCGTTGTGCACGGCGTAAATATGTTATTGCAGGAAAAGCCTGATTTAATATTGTTTACCGGCGATTTGGTGAACGACCGTTTTGAAGAGATGAACGATTATATGGATGTTTTTGATAAAGTAAAAGCGCCAATGGGGGTGTATAGTATCTTGGGTAATCATGATTATGGCGACTATATTCAATGGCCATCAGTACAGGCTAAACAGCAAAATGTAGAAAAATTAAAAAAGGTGCATGCTGCTTTAAGATGGCGCTTATTAATGAATGAACACGTTATTCTGGAAAAAAACGGTGATGCCATTGCGCTAATGGGTATTGAAAATTGGGGGGCAAAAGGCCGGTTTCCGAAATATGGCAAAATGGAATTGGCTTTTCCCGGAACCGAAAAATACCCCTTTAAAATATTAATGAGTCACGATCCCAGCCATTGGGATGCAGAAGTGCGCCCCATGTATCCGGATATTGATTTAATGCTGTCCGGGCACACCCACGGCATGCAATTTGGCGTAGAAACCCTATTTTTTAAATGGAGCCCTGTACAATGGATGTACAAACAATGGGCGGGGTTGTACCAGGAAGGCAATCAGTATTTGTATGTAAACAGAGGTTTCGGCTTTATTGGGTATCCTGGCAGAGTGGGTATTTTGCCTGAAATTGCAATTTTTGAATTGATTTAAAAGGGAATTACTGCTCATTTTACCATATGCAATTATCAAAAAAACGGGTGAGCACAATTTGAAAAGATTATTTTACTTTAATGCGATAATGTGATATTGCTTGTTTGTAAACTGCTTACATATCTTTTTAAATTTGGCACAATCATTGACTTACCTCCTGTAAAACAATCATTTATGAAAAAAATAATTACATTTGCCTTTGGCTTTTTATGTTTAACTGCCATTGCACAGGCACAAGGTTTTAGAGCAGGTATTAAAGCAGGAGGTAATTTAACTAAAATTGACGGGCAAACCTTTGATCAGGGTTTTCAACTGTCGTACCAGTTTGGTGGCTTTGCTGAAATTGATTTTAATAAAAAATTTGGTATTCAACCGGAAGTGCTTTGGAGCCAGTCTGCCACTAAATCGGCCACTTTTGCTACTATTTTCCCACCTGATCAAAATATTAAATTAGATTATTTAGCTATTCCTGTTTTGTTGCGTTATAATGTTGGAAAATTGGTAACCCTGAACTTAGGTCCCCAATTTGGCATTCTTCTGAATAAAAATGATAACTTATTGGTAAACGGGCAAAATGCCTTTAAATCAGGTGATTTTGCCATGGTTGGCGGTGTACAATTAAACTTTAATGTACTACGCATTTATGGCCGATATGCAGTGGGTTTAAATAATTTGAATGATGTAAGTAATCAAAATAATTGGAAAAGTCAGCAAATACAAATGGGTATTGGATTTAGATTCTAATAAAACTTTTCACACTTTGCATGGCATATCTGAAAGGGTATGCCATTTTTTTGCGCCATTTTGTACGGTTTGCGACTTTTTATTGCCAATGGCATTAATATTGCCCGGCACTTACCCCATTCAATACTATTTTTTTATTTGATTATAAATGACAAAATGACTTTTTACCATAGATTGTAGAATATGAACAAAAATAAATTTCTTTTATCAGCAGAAGAGGAAAACGATTTTATGCCCATCATTGCCATTAATGAGCAGGAAGATGAAGAGGAAAAATTGGTTGTTCCCGATACTTTGCCTATACTGCCTTTAAGGAATACCGTATTATTTCCTGGCGTGGTATTGCCCATTACAGTAGGGCGCGATAAAAGCATTAAAGCAGTAAATGAAGCCTACAAAAACGATAAGTTAATTGGTGTACTGGCACAAAACGATACAGAAGTGGAAGACCCAGCCGTGAAAGATTTGTGTAAAATTGGTACAGTAGCTAAAATTTTAAAACTGATTAAAATGCCCGATGGTGGTACCACCATCATTATTCAGGGCAAAAAAAGATTTGAATTATTACAGGTGATTATCGAAGAGCCTTTCTTTAAAGCCACTATTCAGTTGCTTGAGGATAAACCGGTTCTAAATGATCCTAATTTCGATGCATATATTAGCACAATTAAAGATTTGGCTACAGAAATTATACATCTATCGCCTAATTTGCCTACTGAAGCTTCGATTATACTAAAAAATATTGAAAATCCTTCTTTCCTCATCAATTTCGTCAGTAGTAATTTAAATACTTCTATTACCGAAAAGCAGGAGTTGTTATCGCTGGAAAGCATAAAACTAAGAGCTGAGCAGTTAACCGGCATTTTGCACAAAGAATTACAGTTTGCAGAACTAAAAAATAAAGTTACCAGCAAAACCAGATTAGAACTCGATAAACAACAACGCGACTATTTTTTACAGCAACAACTCAAAAGCATTAAAGAAGAATTGGGTGGTGATTCCAATGAACGGGAAATTGCTGAAATGAAAAAGAAGGCAGAATCCAAACATTGGCCGGAAGCCGCTAAAGCCATGTTTAAATCGGGCATAGAGAAATTAGAGAGAATGCATCCCAGTACACCCGATTACTCGGTGATATATAACCATTTAGATTTATTGCTTGATTTACCCTGGGGTGAATATACCGATGATAATTACGATTTAAAAAATGCCAAAAAAATTTTAGATGCCGACCATTACGGCATGCAAAAAATAAAAAACCGAATTCTGGAATATTTGGCCGTGCTTAAATTAAAAGGCGATATGAAAAGCCCCATACTATGTTTTATTGGCCCTCCGGGGATTGGTAAAACATCGCTCGGTAAAAGTATTGCCCATGCAGTAGGTAGAAAATATGTGCGGGTAAGTTTAGGCGGATTGCACGATGAAAGCGAAATAAGAGGGCACCGTAAAACCTATATTGGGGCCATGCCCGGCAGAATTATCCAGAATATCAGAAAAATCAAAACCTCTAACCCTGTAATGATTTTAGATGAAATTGATAAAATTGGTAACGATTTTCGCGGCGATCCTTCTTCTGCTTTGTTAGAAGTGTTAGATCCCGAACAAAACAACAGTTTTTACGATAACTATTTAGAACTGGAATATGATTTAAGCAAAGTACTATTCATTGCTACAGCTAACGATATTCAAAATATACAACCCGCGCTGCGCGATCGATTAGAGATTATTGATTTAAGTGGTTATGCTATCGAAGAAAAAGTGGAGATTGCAAAAAGACACTTAATTCCCAAACAAATGGAGGCACACGGTTTGGCAAAAGTAAACCTGAAATTCAGTGATAAAATTATAGAAAAAATTATTGAAAATTATACCCGTGAAAGTGGTGTAAGAGAACTAGACCGTCAATTGGCCTCCGTAATGCGCTATGAGGCGAAAGAGTTGGCCACAAAAAACAAGATTAAACCTATGGTTTCATTAGCCGATGTTGAAAAAATATTAGGCCCGCAACGTTATAATAATGAAATATATAAAATGGCCAATATGCCCGGTGTGGCAGTAGGCTTAGCATGGACTTATGTAGGCGGTGACATTTTATTTATTGAAACTGTTTTAAGTGAAGGAAAAGGGGAATTGAAGCTTACCGGAAATTTGGGGAATGTAATGAAAGAAAGTGCTACTACTGCCTATACTTATTTACAGGCCAACGCTAAAAAATTAGGTATTGAAATGAGTGCTTTTTCCACGCATAATGTACATGTACATGTGCCCGAAGGTGCCACACCTAAGGATGGCCCAAGTGCCGGCATTACCATGCTTACTTCTTTAGCTTCTGCCTTTACCGGCCGAAAAGTAAAACCCTATTTGGCTATGACCGGCGAAATTACCCTGCGTGGACAGGTATTACCCGTTGGTGGTATTAAAGAAAAAGTGTTGGCAGCAAAAAGAGCCGGGCTGAAAGAAATTATTATGTGTTGGCAGAATGAAAAAGATGTGCAGGAAATAGACAGCAACTTTATCACCGGTGTCCAGTTCCATTATGTTAAAACCATGCAACAGGTATTGGATTTGGCATTGGTATAAAATATAATTGACCGCATGAACAAATCAATGATTGAACTGTTATCATTTTTTCATGTTGGTTGTTTAAAGGGTTAAGTTCCTTCATATTTATGGGGGAACTTTTTTATTGGCTTATTTCTTATGGTTCATTAACACTGTACATTTGCAGATGCAAAAATTAAGTATGGATACATTGGGCCGAAAGTCGGTTCAGGAATTTAAAGCATCACCCAAGCACCCAATCATTGTAGTATTAGACAATATACGCAGTATGCACAATGTGGGGAGTATTTTTAGAACCTGCGATGCTTTCTTATTGGAAGGCATTTGTATTTGTGGCTATACACCACAACCACCACATCGTGATATTCAGAAAACGGCATTGGGAGCAACCGAAACAGTAGATTGGATGTATGTGCCTGCAACAGCATCTGCCGTTCAATCCTTAAAAGATTTAGGTTATGCTGTATGGAGTGTAGAGCAAGCCAAAGGCAGTGAATCATTGCAGCAGTTTTCGGTTATACCTAATAAAAAATTGGCCATTGTGATGGGAAATGAAGTTGGTGGTGTGAGTGAAGATGCATTAAGTTTGTGCGATGGTTGTATTGAAATTCCACAATGGGGAACCAAACATTCGCTCAATGTTTCGGTTGCCGCCGGGATTGTTTTATGGGAGCTGGTAAAGCAGTTTCAATATTATAAAAGATAAAAAAATATGTATACAATAAAAAAATATTTAAGTCTGATAAAATTTTCGCATACCATTTTTGCTATGCCTTTTGCGCTCATTGGTTTTTTTCTGGGCGTAATGCATCGCCAAACACTTTATATGGAAGGGGCTACTGAAAATAGTACTACTATTATTCATCATACGTATTTTACTAACCAGTATTTGTTGGAGAAATTTATATTGGTAATTATTTGTATGGTTACAGCTCGTAATGCTGCTATGGCCTTTAACAGGTATTTAGACCGGCATTTTGATGCCCGTAATCCGCGAACAGCCATCCGCGAAATTCCAAAGGGTATTATTTCACCCGAAAGTGCATTGCGATTTGTTTTGCTCAATTGTTTATTGTTTTTAGCTGCTACTTATTTCATTAATAAAATTTGTTTTTATTTAGCGCCGGTTGCACTGTTTGTTGTTTTGTTTTATAGCTATACCAAAAGATTTACGCCTTTATGCCATTTGGTGTTAGGCTTAGGCCTTTCATTAGCACCCATAGGTGCCTATTTGGCTGTAACCGGTGTATTTGGATTATTACCGATTTTATTTTCATTTGCTGTAATATTTTGGGTAAGTGGGTTCGATGTAATTTATGCTTTACAGGATGTAGAGTTCGATCAATCACAACAACTCTATTCTATTCCGGCCGTTTTTGGGAAAGTAAACGCATTACATATTTCCTCATTTTTACATTTTTTAAGTGCTGCATGTGTAATATTGGCGGGTTATTATGGCAACTTTCATATCCTGTATTGGATAGGCATTTTAATATTTACCGGCATGTTGTTGTATCAGCATTCCATTGTAAAACCCAATGATTTAAGCAGGGTAAATATTGCATTTATGACTGCTAATGGCATTGCCAGTGTAGTGTTTAGCGCATTTGTAATTGCCGATTTATTTATTTTTTAAAACTGAATTTGTGGCCAGAATTATTTGTATTGATTATGGAGGAAAAAGAACCGGTATTGCGGTTACTGATCCACTGCAAATCATTGCAACACCTTTAACCACTATTCCAACAGCAACTTTATTTAATTTTTTGAAGGAATATACCACCAAAGAACCTGTAGAACTTATTTTAATTGGTGAGCCTTATAATTTAGACCAAACAGCTACGCATGCAACTCCTTTGGTATTTAAAGCTATTGAACAGTTAAAAAAGCATTTCCCCAAAATTCCTATTCAAACTGTAGATGAACAATATACCTCTAAAATGGCCTCCAGAGCCATGATAGAAATGGGTATGAAGAAAAAACAAAGACAAATAAAAGAAAATATAGACCAAATTGCTGCAACCATCATGTTA
>JAKAKY010000008.1 GCA_021824365.1 Bacteroidota bacterium
AAGAACTGCCACCGCCTAAAATTTCGGTAATAAGGTCGGCAACGTAGTAGCCTTGCTGTAAGCGGCCATCCATATGCCATGTTTTCATGAGTGCATCTAAAGGCACATCGGCAGTAACTTCTAATGATCTGGCAGCTGTTTGTTCAGGCTCGGCAGGTAAATGGCGTACATATTTTTCGCCCATCGGAATATCACCAAACCATTTTTCGGCCAGGTGTTTTACCTCTTCTGTTTTCACATTACCTGCAACGACCAGTATGGCATTAATGGGGCGGTAATGTTTACAGAAGAAAGCTTTTACCTCGTCTAATTGCACCTGTTCAATATGGCTCAGTTCTTTGCCAATGGTGAGCCACTGGTAAGGGTGCACCTGATAGGACAATGCCCGCATTTTATGCCACATATCGCCATAAGGCTTGTTGATATAATGTTCTTTAAACTCCTCGCATACTACTTTCCGTTGCACTTCTAAGCTTTTTTTGCTAAATGCCAGGTTCAACATTCTATCGCTCTCTAACCAAAATGCCGTTTCAATATTTTCAGCCGGTAATTGGCAATAGTAATTGGTTAAATCGTCGGTAGTATAGGCATTGTTTTCTCCGCCGGCTCTTTGTAGAGGCTCATCGTAATCGGGAATATGTTTGCTACCGCCAAACATCAGGTGTTCAAACAAATGGGCAAAACCTGTTTTGGCGGGGTTTTCGTCTCTGGCACCCACATCGTACATTACATTAACAACAGCCATGGGTGTAGCCGTATCTTCATGCACCAGTACCCTTAATCCATTCGCTAAAACAAATCGGTTAAATTCAATCATAATCGTTCAGTGAAGGGTGCAAAATAGCAACAAAAATGGAGAGTTGGCCAACCTGTTTTGAGGCTTCCCGCTTAAAAATCCATAAAACCAGCACTAACGGCGCAGAATATTAACAATTTTCAGGTCTAAGGTTTCAAGGTTACCCTTACGTTGTACAATTACCTTCATCTTGGATCCGGCATTTTGCAGAATATTTTTGAAGGTTTGAATGTTTTGCGTAAACACATTGTTCATGGCAATAATGATATCATCGGGTAAAAAACCGGCTTTATTGCCAGGTGAGCCGGGCATTACATCAATTACTTTTACTGCCCCATCTACCCAATAAATACCCAAACCGGTATAAGAATAATCGAAGGGATCGAGGTAATGCTGGTTGGGAACGATGTAAATTGTTTTTTCTGAATAATTGAGAATGGTATTGAACCGACGCATCAAATCATTTCCCAAAATACCACCGAGAAAAGGATAGCTGGTAATATTATAATCATCACTAAAAATAAGTAAAGGAACCCTTCTGAACTGATAGGGCCCAATTCTAATTTTTTCGGTAACGGTTAACTGCATTTCTTTTTTGCCGCCTAAACCCTCGGCCTGCGTGGGATACAATTTGCGTTTGGTTTTCAGTATACTGCTATCCTTCAAAAACTGTTCAGAAACCAGGAAGCACAAACCGGCACCGGTATCAAAAATAAACCGGCTCAATACTTTACGGGCATCGGCAATGGTAGCCGGTTGGTACACCAGCGTACTAAAACGAGGATGCAATACATATCCGCCATTTCCCTTCGGATATTTAAAAGGGCCGGGGGGATAAACCCCAATAATATGCGTATCATAATCAATACTCACTACATAACGGCTAAAGAAAGTATAGCCAATAATACCATCAATTTTTACACCGTAAACACTGGTTAATAAATCGTAATTGTTGATATGAAAATCGAGGCTGTCTAATATAAACCCCGGAAAAGACAGCCGGTGATTGTAGGTAAAATCAACTGTTTTAATACCGGCAATACCGCGAATGGTACGGTCGGTATGCACCCGCTCTAAATGAAACTCATCTACCGTTGCAGAATCGAGTGAAATGCCGCCACTACCCGTATCTAAAATGAAATTGAGTGAATCGGGTATACTATCCAATGTGGCTTTTAAGATAATAATGCCACCACTTAATTGCACAAAACTAAAACTGGCTAAGGGTTGGGGAAGGGTTTGGGCAAAGCTTTTGGTTACCGGTGTTGTTTGGGCATAGAGCAGCGAAGCAGTACAAAGGACAAAGCAAAATATTAAAACTATTTTCATGCTGTTATCAGGGTACAGATTTTAGCTTGCACCAATAATGTTATTCAATAAATATAAGCAGTATTTGTAATTTACACAAGTTTAGTTTATGCAAAAAGATAAAAGGCGAAATTCATTTTTGAACGGGAAAATCATGATGCAATGGAGTTGACGCTTTGGTATTTAAAAACAGTCTGCATTACCCGCAATAAAAAACGGCATTTGTGAATACAACCTTCGGCACCCTACCTTTGTTACTCTTTAAACTTTGTGTATGCAGTTGAATGATTTGTACCTAAAAGCGCTGAATCTGGAATTTTTAAGTATTGAAGAAGGTATGTTCTTATTTGAGCATGCCCCATTAACCGAACTCATGCTGGTGGCCGATACTCTTCGAAAAAAACAGGTACCCCATGGAAAGGTAAGCTGGCAAATTGACCGGAATGTAAATACCACCAATGTTTGTATTGCCAATTGCAAGTTTTGTAATTTTTACCGCATACCCGGGCATCCGGAAGCCTATATTACCAATATGGGTACCTACCGTAAAAAAATTACGGAAACCATCCGCTATGGGGGTGATCAGCTGTTATTGCAGGGTGGCCACCATCCTGAATTGGGATTGGATTTTTATACCAACATTTTCCGACAAATTAAACAGGAATTTCCTACCATTAAACTGCATGCTTTAGGCCCCCCTGAAGTAGCCCATATTACCAAATTAGAAAAATCTACCCACCGCGAAGTATTAACAGCACTGAAAGAAGCAGGATTGGATTCATTACCCGGAGCAGGTGCTGAAATATTGGTGGATAGGGTAAGGAGATTGATATCGAAGGGCAAATGTGGTGCAGATGAATGGTTAGCCATTATGCACGAAGCGCATGAACTGAATATTACTACCAGTGCCACCATGATGTTTGGCCATGTAGAAACCATCGAAGAACGCTTTATACACTTAGCCCGCATACGTGAAGTACAGGCCATGAAGCCGGCTGATGCCAAAGGGTTTCTGGCATTTATACCCTGGACCTTTCAGGATGTGGATACCCTTTTAACCCGTATTAGAGGCGTACACAACTTAACCACCGCCGATGAATATGTACGGATGATTGCCATTAGCCGCATCATGCTACCAAATATTAAAAATATACAGGCCAGTTGGTTAACGGTAGGAAAAGAAACCGCACAGGTATGTTTACACAGCGGCGCCAACGATTTTGGCAGTATTATGATTGAAGAAAATGTGGTAAGTGCAGCAGGTGCTCCGCATCGGTTTACCTATAAAACCATTCAGGATGCCATTCGCGAAGCAGGCTTTGAACCCCAGCTCAGAAATCAGCAATATGAGTGGCGCAATATTCCTGAAACCATTGAAGAGCAGGTCATTAATTATTAAAAAACAGTTCAGATTTATTGAGGCAGTTGAGATTCAGTTGCCTCTTTTTGTTGTGATTTGTAAGGCGCATCAAAAAAATACAAAACCAATCCCGCCAGCAATATGCCAATGCCTGTCATGCTTTCCACCGGCTTATCCATCAGTGTAAATACCAGCACCCAGGCATTGAACAATAAAAAAATAATTTGCAAAAAGGGCTTTAGCGGACTTTTAAAAGTGGGATGTGGCTTTGGTGTGGTAAATAAACTGGTTGCTACGGTGAGGGTGGCCATTAACTGCAAAATAAATCCGGCATATAACAACACTTTTTCGAACGAGCCGGTTAGCAGCAACACAATGGCAATTACCACATGCAACCATACCGCCGCAACCGGTATACCGTTTTTATTTTTAGTTGCCACTGGCCGCCATAATTTATTCTCCTGAGCTAATGCCCATGTTACTCTTGGTCCCACCCACAAATAAGAACTAATGGTGGCTATTAACTGAATGGCAATAAAAGCACTCACCCATTTACCGCCGGTAGTACCCAATATATTGTTGAAGGCAATAAAAGTTACTTCTTCCCTACCCTTTAAAGCAGCCACGGCGGCATGCTTCAATAAAACATATTGAAATAAAATATACACAACTGTTACAAACAAAGTGCTGCCAATTAAAGCACGGGGCAAACTCATGTGTGGATTTTCAATTTCATCTACCACATAAGCAGCGGCATTCCATCCGGTATAAGCAAAAGCAACATAAACCATCGATACGGCAAATCCGGGTTGCACCATTTCTTTTTGCCAGTGATTATTCCACTGAAGCGCATTAGCCGTCGGCGCAGCATACCACCAGCCAATGAGGATTAAAATGAAAATAAAACCTATTTTCATCAGGGTGCTGATATTTTGCAAACGGCTGCTATGCTTAATAGTAAAACTATGCAGCAAACCAATCAGCAATACAATGCCTACTGCCATCGATTGATGATTGGCCGACAAACCCAATACAGGTGAAAGGTAATGTGTAAATGCCATAGCCGCCAGTGCCACGGGAGCAGAAAAACCTACCGTTAATCCGGCCCAGGCAGAGAGATAACCTAATACGGGATGAAAAATGCGGGATAAATAAATATAATCGCCCCCTGATTCTTTGTAATGGGTACCCAATTCGGCATACGCAAATGCCCCAAACAGTGAAAGCAAACCGCCAATGGCCCATAAGCTTAAAATACTCCATGTATTTTGAATGGCATTGAGCTGAAAGCCAATACTGGTAAAAACACCGGTACCAATCATATTGGCAATAACAATAGAAGCGGCGGTGTATACGCTGATTTTTTTCAAGATAAGGAATTAATTCTGTTCAAAAATGATAACCAATCTGTCCATCACGCAAAGCTTTTATTCTCACATTTCACCACTAAATTAAGGGAATCACAATCTAAAAACAGGCAAATTGATGATGCACCCTATTTTTTCATATACTGCTAAAAAATATTTGTAACCGCCTCTTCGGGTTTGTATATTTGAATAACAGCGGTAATTTTTCTATTATTCAAAGAATCAGGTAAGCAATAGCTGCCTTTTTTTATGGCCGGTATTCTTACGCACATGGAAATAATGATGCAGCGGCCACTTTTTAAACCCATGTTTTATTGAAAGGGCTTTATCGGGCAAAAGGTATAGCATACATATGAAATACTTGCCACCGGCTTTCCCTACCTTTGTCAACCTAAAAAAATGCACCATGAACGAACCTTTTGTTGCACGCATAAAGCAGGAGTTAGCTGCCATAGCCGAAGCCGGCCTAATGAAAAAAGAACGCATCATTACCAGCGAGCAAGGCGCTGAAATTATGGTGAACGGACAAAAAGTATTGAATTTTTGTGCCAACAATTATTTGGGTTTATCTGCACATCCTAAAGTTATTGAAGCGGCACACAAAGCCATTGACACGCATGGGTATGGCATGAGTAGTGTACGTTTTATCTGCGGAACGCAGGATATTCATAAAGAATTAGAAACAAAAATTGCACAATTTCTCGGAACGGAAGATACCATTTTGTATGCCGCAGCTTTTGATGCCAACGGTGGGGTATTTGAACCTTTGTTGAATGAAGAAGATGCTATTATCAGTGATGCATTGAACCACGCCTCTATTATTGATGGGGTGCGGCTTTGTAAAGCTCAACGCTTTAGGTATGAACACAACAATATGGCTGATTTAGAAGTACAATTGCAAAATGCGGCCGGTTGCCGTAGCCGTATAATTGTTACAGATGGCAGTTTTAGCATGGATGGTACCATTGCACAATTGGATAAAATTTGTGATCTGGCCAACCATTACAATGCGATTGTTATGATTGATGAATGCCACTCATCCGGATTTTTAGGAAAAACCGGAAGAGGTACCCACGAATATCGCGGCGTAATGGGCAGAATTGATATTATTACCGGCACCTTAGGCAAGGCATTAGGCGGGGCTAGTGGCGGTTTTACCAGTGGCCGTAAAGAAATTATTGAAATGCTGCGGCAACGGTCGCGCCCCTACCTGTTCTCTAATACCCTTGCACCCGGCATAGTAGGCGCCAGTATTGCCGTATTAGATATGTTAACAGAAACCACTGCACTGCGCGATAAATTGGAATACAATACCCACTATTTCAGAACCAAAATGACTGAAGCAGGTTTTGATATTAAACCGGGTGAACATCCCATTGTACCCATTATGTTGTATGATGCAGTACTGGCGCAGGAATTTGCCACTGCCTTATTAGAAGAAGGCGTATATGTTATTGGTTTCTTTTTCCCGGTGGTGCCCAAAGGCCAGGCCAGAATAAGGGTACAATTAAGTGCAGTTCACGAACAGCAGCATTTAGACCATGCTATTCAGGCATTTATTAAAGTTGGTAAAAAATTGAATGTATTAAAATAACACTTATGCAAAATGTTCACAGATGGGTTAAAATGCCGGTTTGGTTACCATGTTTGAAAATGGGTGTATTAGCGCTATTGCCGATGCTGTTTTTGTTAGCCTGCAGCTCTAATAATATTGAGGAAGATGCTTCACTGGAAACTTATTTTACACAGCATGGCGTACAGGGTAGTTTTGCATTATTAGATAATGGCAGGGGTAGTTTTACCATGCATCATTTAAAAAGATATAAAGATTCGGCTTACCAGCCTACTGCTACTTTTAATATAGTAAATGCTTTGGTAGGATTACAAGTGGGTACCATTGCCAATGAAAGAATGACCATACCCGGAAATGGGCAAACAAGAAAATATGCCAATGGCGATAGTGCTGCTACATGGAATAAAACACTCAGTTTTGATACTGCATTTAGCACCAATGCCATACCGTATTTTCAGGAAATAGCCAAAAGAACCGGAAAAGAAAAAATGCAGTATTGGTTAGATAGCCTGCAATATGGCAACCATCAAATAGGCAATAGTATTGATAGTTTTTGGATGAATAACACCCTTACCATTACGGCAGATGAACAACTGGGCTTGGTAAAACGCCTTTATTTTGGCCAATTACCTTTTGATAAAACCTGGCAAATCCTCATTAAAAAGTTGATGCTGAAACAAAGTAATGCCAATTATCAGTTGGCTTACATAAATGGTGAAGGTATTTTGCCCAACCAACAAAGCACAGGCTGGGTATTGGGCTGGGTGGAAGAAAATAAGCATCCCTATTTTTTTGTACTGAATATAGAAGGCAATACCCATACGGCTTTACAAAACACCGGGCCGGAAATGGTGCAGGGTATATTATCCCAATTGGGCTTTTTTAAAGGAAAAAAATAGTAGGAACAACACATAATTTAGTTTTTCCTTTTTAACAGGAACCTGTAGCTTGCAGCACATGGTACAATTTGGCAATCAACAATATTTATGGGCACTATGTGTGCTTGTTCCTTTAACGGTAGCATATATTGCTGCCATTAGGCATAAGCGCCATACCAGAAAAATGTTGGGTAATGCTGCCTTAGTGCAACAACTCACCAATAATTACATCCCCAAAAGGTATGGTTTGAAAATTATGCTTTTATTCATCACTATTACCTGTTTAGTGTTGGCATGGGCTAACCTTCGAAAATCCCAAAACGAAAAAGGCAGCAAAGGCAATGGAATAGACGTAATGCTGGTACTGGATGTAAGTAAAAGTATGCTTAGCCAGGATGTACCTCCCAACCGTTTAGAAAAAGCCAAAACATTTTTAAATCAGTTGACGCCAGAAATAGAACACAACCGCATTGGATTAGTAGTGTATGCCGGAGAGGCTTATTTGCAAATGCCACTTACGCCCGATGCAGTAGCCACCAATTTGTTTATTGACAATGCCTCTCCGGATTTAGCGCCGGTTCAGGGTACCAATATAGGTGCAGCACTTCGGTTAGCCGATGGCTCATTAGATGATAAAGAAAAAAAATACAAAGCCATTGTATTGGTTACCGATGGGGAGGACTTGGATGCAGGTGCAAAATCAGCAGCGGAAAGTCTGGCTGAAAATGGCACGATTTTATACACGGTTGGCGTGGGTACGGAAGGAGGTGCACCCATTATGGAAAACAGCGCCTATAAAAAAGATGCGAATGGCAAAACGGTGATTTCAAAATTAGATGCTCCCCTATTGCAGGAATTAGCCGGCATAACCGGGGGTAAATATTATTTTTTAGATAATAGCAGCCATGTGGTCAATGACATAGCCACACAATTAAACAATATGCAAACCAAGCCGTTGAATAATAATGGAGGTTATATGCAATATGCTTTGTATTACCCCATATTCTTATCAATAGCAGTTGTGTTACTTTTGCTGGAAATATTTATTGCAGAAAAGAAGCGCAACAAAGTTGTAATGAACCCTAAAAAGCAACAGAAACCCACAAAAAAGGCAAACCAACTGGCCAATGCCTAAAAAAAATGAAAAATATTTATACCATATTTACCTGCATGCTACTGTTTTTGAAGGCAACAGCACAAAATAAACAGGATGATGCCGTGTTGTACAAAGCCAATCAATTGTACCAATCGGGTAACTATCCGGCAGCTCAGGAATTGTATAATAAAGTATTGGAACGAAACCCCAATAATAGCATTGCACTATTTAACAAGGCCAATGCCTTACAACAACAAAAAAATTATGAGGCCGCCGCCAAACAATTTCAGCAGGCGGTATTAGTAAGCAACAATACAGCTTTAAAAGCAAAGGCTTATTATAATTCGGGTGTAGCAGCTATTAAACAACAACAACTGAATGATGCCATTACCGCATTTAAAGAAAGTTTATTGTTAAACCCAAATAGCGACTCCGCTCGCAACAACTTACAAAAGGCATTGAACGAACAACAAAAGAACGAACAACAAAACAAACAGCAAAAGCAACCTAAAAATCCTTTAAACAAACAACAGGCAGATAATTTGCTCAACCAGTTGCGCCAACAAGAAAAAGAATTACAGCAATACGAAAAACAAAAAATAAAACCGGTGAATACGGAAAAAGACTGGTAGCAACTTTTAGTACAACTATTTGTTTTATTAGCATGCATCAAAACAAACATTATGCAACTTTATTGTAACAGCTTAACCACATACAGCCGTTTAAAAACACGAGAGGTTAAAATTGGCGAACTGCTGTTGGGTAACGATCACCCTATTCGCATACAAACCATGACCACTACCAATACCATGGATACAATGGCCACTGTAGAGCAGGCTATCCGTTGTATTGAAGCAGGTGCTGAATTAATTCGAATTACTGCACCCTCTAAAAATGAAGCAGAGAATTTACTGAATATCAAAAACGAATTACGTAAAAGAGGATATACTACACCCTTAGTAGCCGATATTCATTTTACGCCCAATGCTGCTGAAATAGCAGCTAAAATTGTAGAAAAAGTGCGCATCAATCCCGGCAATTATGTAGATAAAAAGAAGTTTGAACAAATTGAATATACCGATGCAGAATATGCGGAAGAAATAGGGCGCATCCGCGAACGATTTACACCTTTGGTAAATATTTGCAAAGAATACGGCACTGCCATGCGTATAGGCACTAACCACGGTTCATTGAGCGATAGAATTATGAGCCGTTATGGCGATACACCCAATGGCATGGTAGAAAGTGCTATGGAATTTTTAAGAATTGCCAGAAGCGTAGATTATCACAACATTGTGCTGAGTATGAAATCGAGCAACCCACAGGTAATGACGCAGGCATACCGGTTATTGGTACAGCAAATGATGGCAGAATTTAACGAATGCTATCCGTTACATCTTGGCGTAACTGAAGCGGGTGATGGTGAAGACGGACGGATGAAAAGCGCAGCAGGCATTGGTACATTGTTAGAAGACGGTGTTGGTGATACCATCAGGGTTTCACTAACTGAAGACCCTGAATATGAAGTGCCCGTTTGCAGGGATTTGGTAAAACGCTATACTCAAAATATAACACCTAAAAATACCATCCCTGCTGTAACCAATATTCCATACAACCCATTTCAATACAAACGAAGAAAAAGTTTTAGTGTTCTGAATACAGGAAGCACACAAGTACCCGCTGTTATTGCCGATTTCAGCAAAATAGACAATATAACCCCACAGCATTTATGTAGCATAGGTTATGTTTATGACGCAACAACCGATAAGTGGAATATTGGTGATGCTGCAGCCGATTATATTTTCACAGGCCATCAATTACTGCCGTTTGAATTACCCGGCACCTTACAGGTAATTTGCTATCCCGCCACCCGGGCATTGGCGAGTAATAAAAGTAAATATCATCCCATTTTCAGTGGTTCAGGATACCTCCAAGCTGAAGAAAAAGATGCAGCCATCAATTTTGTTTTAATCGATTGTTTTAGTGATGATACGGTACTGAATGATTACACCTATTTAGCTGAATTGCAAAACGATGCTTCAGTGGTATTCTGTTTAACCAGTCAAAACGAACGTACTATGCCCGCTATGCGGAGAATGGTCATTGAGCTGATAAACAGAAATATTCAAAACCCGGTTGTATTGAATATTACCAGTCAATGGCATACCATTGATGAACACCTAATTCATTTTGCAACTACTGCCGGAGCCATGTTATTAGATGGTATGGGCGATGGATTGTTTCTGGAAATTGATGATAAGCATTATCAATCTTTATCGCAAAAAAACACATCGGCCAGTGGCAGAAACTATGTAGAAAATACCACCGTAGAAGCATTTTTAAACAATACCGCATTTGGCATTTTACAGGCAACCCGATGCAGGATTTCGAAAACAGAATACATATCCTGCCCCAGTTGTGGCAGAACCTTGTTTGATTTACAGGAAACCACCGCCAAAATAAGAGCTAAAACGCATCATTTAAAAGGTGTTAAAATAGCTATTATGGGCTGTATCGTAAATGGCCCCGGCGAAATGGCTGATGCAGATTTTGGTTATGTGGGCAGCGGCCCCGGAAAAATTACTTTATACAAAGGAAAAGAAATTGTAAAAAGAAATATTGAAAGCAGTACTGCCTTAGATGAACTGATTGGGTTGTTGAAAGGCAGTGATGTGTGGATTGACCCTGTCAATTAAAGAAAAATAATTTTTAATATTAAAATTTTATTAATTGTACATGAACCATTTACGTACCGATTTTTTAGTAATAGGCTCAGGCATTGCCGGATTAAGTTATGCATTGAAAACAGCCAAACATTTTCCAGATAAAACCATCACCGTTATTACAAAAACCAATGCCGAAGAAACCAATACCAAATATGCGCAGGGCGGAGTAGCCGGCGTATGGGATGAGGCAACCGACAGCTATGAAAAACATATTGAAGATACCCTGATTGCAGGAGATGGGCTATGTAATAAAAACATGGTTGAAATAGTAGTAAAAGAAGGACCTGAACGAATTCAGGAACTGATTGAATATGGCGCTGCATTTGATAAAGACGCCTCGGGCCAATATGCGCTGGGAAGAGAAGGTGGGCACAGTGCTTACCGTATTTTACACCACAAAGATGTTACCGGACAAGAATTAGAAAGAGCCTTATTAGAAGAAGTTCGGGCTACAAAAAACATAAAAATAAAACACCATTGGTTTGTGGTTGATTTAATTACCCAACACCATCTGGGTTATCTGGTTACAAAATCTACTCATGACATACAATGTTACGGTGTATATGTACTCAACACCTTAACCAATGAAATAGAGAAAATATTAGCCAAAATTACTGTATTGGCAAGTGGTGGTTGTGGGCAGGTATACAGAACTACTACTAACCCAACCATTGCCACCGGAGATGGTGTTGCTATGGTGTATCGTGCAAAAGGGCGTATTGAGAATATGGAATTTATTCAGTTTCATCCTACTGCATTGTATCAACCGGGTGTTTCTCCTTCATTTTTAATTACGGAAGCGGTACGGGGTGATGGAGGTATTTTAAGAAATAAACGGGGTGAAGCATTCATGGAAAAATATGATGAACGGAAAGATTTGGCACCCAGAGACATTGTAGCCAGGGCTATTGATAATGAAATGAAAAAAGATGGTACGGAACATGTGTATTTAGACTGCACCCACATGAACATGGAAAAGTTTAAACATCACTTTCCCAACATCTATGAAAAATGTTTGGGTATTGGTATTGATGTTGCCCGTCAAATGATACCCGTTGCTCCTGCTGCACATTACAGTTGTGGTGGTATTAAAACCGATGAATGGGGGCAGACTTCCATTCAACATTTGTTTGCCTGTGGCGAATGTGCCAGCACCGGATTACATGGCGCCAACCGTTTAGCCAGTAATAGTTTGTTAGAAGCCATGGTATTTGCGCATAGAAGTTATACTGCAAGTATTGAACAAGTTAATGCCATTTCATTTCAGGAAAATATACCCGACTGGAATGCATTAGGCACCACACATCCCAAAGAAATGATTCTAATTACCCAAAGCAGAAAAGAGCTGGAGCAACTCATGAGCGATTATGTGGGCATTGTACGAACAGATATACGTTTACAAAGAGCCATGAAACGCCTGGATTTATTGTATGAAGAAACCGGGCAATTGTATAAAACAGCCAAAGTATCGCCACAATTATGTGAACTAAGAAATGTAATTACTGTTGGCTATCTGATTGTAAAAAGCGCCATGTTTAGAAAAGAAAGCAGAGGGCTTCATTTTAATACAGATCATCCCGGAAAAAGTAGTTTAATACAAAATATTACATTATAAAAAAAGTGTATGATGATATAATAAGTTATTATCCATTCAACATCTAAAAAATTATGTATTATATTGTTTACGCATTGTTTTATCTGCTATCCCTACTGCCCTGGCGGGTAATTTATTGGATAAGTGATTTTTTTTATGTAATTGTTTATTATGTAATTGGATACCGAAGAAAAGTAGTAGATGACAATTTACGCATTGCCTTTCCTGAAAAAACCGATGCCGAACGTAGAAAAATAGCCAAAGAATTTTACCGGCAATTCACTGATACATTTGTTGAAACAATCAAATTAATATCTATTTCGGGAAAAGAATTAGATAAGCGGGTAAAAGCCGATTACCAAACCATTAACGACTTATATGCCAGTGGTAAAAATGTGCAAATTTTACTGGGGCATTTTTTTAACTGGGAGTTGGCCAATCTGGCCTTTGCACAGCATTTGTTATACAATTTTATTGTGGTGTACAAACCCATTGAAAATAAAGTTTTCAATCGGTTGTTCCTGCACATACGAAGCAGATTTGGCACCAAATTGGTTTCGGCATCCAATTTTAAACAGGAGTTTGCACAAGCTTCTAAACAACAATATGCACTGATATTAGTGGGCGATCAAAATCCGGGAAAACCTGATAATACATATTGGTTTCATTTTTTTGGTAAACCGGCACCATTTGTTAAAGGGCCTGAACTGAGTGCCCGATACAATGATACTGCAGTGGTATTTTATAATTTTTACCGCGTAAAAAGGGGTTACTATCAATCTGAAGCGAAGGTATTTACAACCAGCCCAAAATCGCTTCCTGAAGCAGCTATTACCAAAGCTATGATTGCATTTATTGAAGAAGATGTAAGAAAGAGACCAGCCAATTATTTGTGGAGTCACCGGCGTTGGAAATGGACTTTTCAACCTGAAAAGCATGCCCATTTATTAAAATAATTTTTTACAGATTCTTTTAATTTTTAGAAGTATCATCGGTTTTTGCAGAAGGCTTTATCAATTCAAACACATTTGGCATTGCTTTAATTTCAGGCCAGCCGCCCTGCAAGTGCCGTAGGTTGTGTATCCCCTCTTTTTTAATCAATGAACAGGCGGTAATTCCCCTATATCCATTTTCACCGTACACGTAAATATTTTGAAAATCTTCAAAATTGGCCATACCGGCAGGATCATTTAATTCAGCAAATGGGATATTGGCAGAATGTGCCAAATGTTCGGCCTCAAAAGCTTTTTCTGAACGTACATCAATTAAAATTAATTGTTCATCAAATTTTATGTCCATGACTAATTCACCGGCTTCAACAGCAATCATCAAATCAATAGGTTCGTTTAAAGTATTCCAGGCATTCATTCCACCATTTAAATACCCGATAACCTGATAACCCTGTTCGTGCAGCAATTGCAGGCGTTCTTCTACGGCAGCATCTGTAACTAAAATAACGGGTTTATTTTGCAACTGTAACGCTGTTAAACAGTCTGCTATTTTGTCTTCTGAACATATAGTAGTGGCACCTGTGATAAAGCCGGTTTCAAAACTTTGTGCCGGCCTAATATCGAACACACAAACGGACTCATTTTGTATTAACCATTGTTTTGCTTCTGCCACAGTTAAAGCCACCGGATTTTCAGGTATTTTCTTCATACAAATTGAATTAAAAGTGTACAAAGGTAAGCGCTGCTGTAATAACTGTTGGCAGCAAAAGTAAACAGGTATTGTTTGCCAGGTATTGGGTACTGTAAGCAATTACAAAAAAAATCCACCGATTAATGCAACCGGTGGATTTGAGTAAGGATAAAATAAAACTTTATCCAACTAATTCGGTAACAAATTTCATCACCTCATTAATGCGAGCATAGTTAGGTGCATAAAAAATGAATTTACCATTGCGTTGTGTATTTACCAACTCAGCACGACGCAAAATAGCCAGGTGCTGAGAGGCAACAGATTGCTCTAAACGCAATTTTACATACAACTCAGTAACTGTCATTTTTTTGTTTTCATCCAACAGCTTCAGCATTTGCTGACGAAGTTTGTGGTTCAACGCTCTTAAAATCAGCGCTGCTTTCTTTGACTGGATTAAGTCAACCTTTGCACTGGGCCTGCCATTGCTTAAGGTTAGTGTGTTTTGTGAACTACTCATGTTTAGTGATTGGGGATTAAAAATTACAATATGAGGCTAAAGTTAAATACTTTTTAAATACGGTGTATACCAAAAAAGGATTATTTGTAAAAAATTTTTGGATGATAAAATTCTTTTAGGTAAAAAGGAGTGGCATAAGCCAGATTGGCCCATTGTTTATTTTGCCATGCCTGATAAGCTAAAACCCCGAGGCAGCCTGCATTTTGATGAATTTCAGCAAACCGGGAAAAGGGGTTTTGTATTAAATTTTTCCATTTTATGCTTCCTGACCCAAAAAATAATATATGGTAGCCTTTTAACAAGTCATTAAAGCTGTTTTCATCCAAAATCTGTGCAGCAGGTTCAACTAAGCAGGCTAAATTGGGCAGATAAACGGCTAAAAATACTTCCATTCTGCGTGCATCTATCATGGGACATAATAGCCACTTTGCATCAGGTGTTTGCTGCATATAATTGGTTAATGTTAGCAATGCTGCCTGTGCCATCACTTTCAGGGTATTTTCAATAATTAAAGGTTTACTTAGTGCATAACAAATGCCTTTAGCCGTAGCTAAACCTACCCTTAAGCCCGTATAGCTACCGGGGCCACCGGTTACGGCTACTGCATCAATATCGGCCAGCTTTATATTGGCTTCCTGCATAATTTGTTGAATAGCAGGCTGTACAAATGCTGCATGGTTTTTCTGTTCTGAACTATACCTTATTGCCAAAACTTCTGTGTTATAACATAAACATACAGAAGCCATTTCGGTAGCAGTATCAATATTTAATAATATGGCCAAAGTTCAATATTTTAATCAGTGATAGTTTGTAGCAAAAGAGGCGCAATTTGGTATTGCGGAGATTGTTGTTGCATAGCTTTCAATAATGCTGCCACATGCACCAAACCAATTTGTTCTGCCCATTCAAAGGGGCCCATCGGGTAATTGGTGCCTAAGCGCATGGCAATATCAATTTCTGATTTTGAACTAACCCCATCCCCCAAACAAAAAAAAGCTTCATTAATAATGGATGCTATGGCTCTGGCGGCTATCATGCCCGGTATATCGGGGCACCAGGCAAATGTAACATTAAGCCGATACATGATTTTTTCAGCTGCTTGTTGTATTGCAGTATCCAAATTCACCAATTCAATAACTGAACGTTCCAAAAAAGATGGCCAGGCATTCAACCGCACAAAGTTGGCAGGCATATGATGCGTTTGCGTAATTACTGCATTTACAAAAACAGGCTCATCATCAATTTGCAAAAAAGCAGGCCCTTCGTTTTCATATAAAAAATCAAAATAGGCATCTGCTTGAACAATGTTACCATTATACCATTCTATTTGTACATCAACAGGTATTTGTTTTTGTAAGAAAGCAGCCCGTTGATTGGCATTGGCTTTTATTAGAATATGCATCATTCAATATTTAAAATACAAAAATAGGTTGGCTGGTAACAGGAAATACAGTTACTTGCTTGTAAAACTACATTTTATGATGAAGCAAATTATTAAAACAGAAAAAGCGCCTGCCCCTATCGGGCCTTACAATCAGGCTGTTAAAGCAGGAGATACCATTTATTTAAGTGGCCAAATAGCCATTCATCCTGAAAGCGGCCAATTGGTTACAGATAATATTACTGCCGAAACACATCAGGTAATGCAAAATATTAAAGCCATATTAAATGCCAGTAATATAACGTTTGAACATGTAGTGAAAACCACCATTTTTTTAAGTGATATGGATTTGTTTACTGCCGTAAATGAAGTGTATGGCAGCTATTTTTCCGGCGATTATCCTGCCAGAGAAACCATTGCAGTTAAAGGTTTGCCTAAGAATGTACACGTTGAAATTAGTATGATTGCTCTGCAATATCTGTAAGCAATTGGTGCGTACCCCTAACAGCTTGTACAAAATAGGCTTCTGCTACAATATTGAATTGTTGCTGATAACCGGCTAAAATGTCTTCTGCTATTATACCTGAACCCTTTTTTTGCATAATGCACAATACAGTACCTCCAAATCCGCCACCCATTAAACGTGCACCAATTACCTTCGGGTATTTTCGTGCCTCGTTTACAATAAAATCAATTTCAGGGCAACTTACTGCATATAGTTTACTCAACCCTTCATGGGTTTGATAGAGCAATTCCCCAAATGCTTCTATATTGTTTTGCTTTAATAATTGCACTGCCTTTTGTACTCTTTGTATTTCTTCTGTAACATACAAACAACGCTTAAAAATCGTATCCGGTAAAACAGATTGATTGGCTTTTACTTCTTCGGGCAATATATTGCGGAAAGAATAATATTCTTTATTCAAAGCAGATAATATACTTAAGCCTTCATTACATTCTGCTCTTCTTTTATTGTATTCGCCGGAAGCAAGGCTATGGTGCACATTTGAATTGATTAATACAACTACATGATCTTTCAAGGCAAAGGGTACCCATTTATATTCCAGTGTAACACAATCTAACAATATGGCATTGGCATTTTTTCCAAACAAATTGGCAAACATATCCATAATACCACATTCCACACCGGCATAACTATGTTCGGCCAATTGTGCAAATAATGCTAATTGAATGGGGTTATATCCTAATTGAAATAATTTATTCAATGCAAATAATAATCCTGCTTCAATAGCTGCAGATGAAGAAAGTCCTGCGCCTTGCGGTAAATTACCGCCAAATACACAATGAAAGCCTCCAATTGTTTTCTTATCCTGCTGTAATACATGTAGTACACCTAATATATAATTTCTCCATCCATTTTGCTTTTGAATAGTATGGGTTGTTGCCAGCAATTTTTCCTGAACATCTGCTGCAATGCAATGAATAACATCTGTATTATTTTTCTGAATGGCAATCCAGATTCCTCTATTGATAGCAGCCGGCAAAACAAAACCATCATTATAGTCAATATGCTCACCAATTAAATTCAACCTGCCTGGCGAAAAAAATATTGCAGGTGTTTCTGTATAATTTTGTTTAAAAATTTCAATAATTTGGTTCAAACTATTAGCCATTATTCCTTTGCTTTATAGTATATGATGTACTAAAAATGTAATGTTGATTAGGTTTTAACCACAGCAAGCCCATGTCGTTATTAAAAGCATCGGGGGCACTACTTAAATTTTCAATCGCAATGCTGTTGCGGTGCGGTGGTATATACAATTGCAGATAAGGATAAGCCTTATCGGGCTGAATATGTAAATCCATTAAATGGTTACTCAATGTGCATTTAGCCGGTACGGATGCATCTAATAAAAAACAATTATCCAATGAAATATCTTTTAACAAGGTACCCTGCTCAAAACGATGGTCAGATATGGTAATGCCTGTTGGCAATAAACGTTCATCAAATTCAACCTGTTTGTTACTATTGAACTGAAGTGTACAATCATCTATTCCGGTGCCTATCATAAAATAAGGATGCCAACCATCGCTGTAAGGAATAGGTACTGTGCCTTGTTGCATTACAGTAGTGGTTACCGTAACTTTTTGATTGGCTTCTAATTTCCAATTCACCAATAACTCAAATGGAAAGGGATAACCTTTATCGGTGCCATTATAGCGGTAACGCAGGCCAACAGAACAGGCATGTTCATCGGCATATAAATTGATTACTTCAAATAAAGCATCATACACTAAGCCATGAATGGCATGATCGCCCAAATAAAATTTTCCGATGGTATAATACCGGCCATCTATGTTAAATTGCCCATTGGCCATTCGGCATACAAAAGGTGCCAGTTTTGCACTTTTAAAGCCATAAGTAATTTCTTTCAAAGCAGCATTCGGTGAGACAAAACCATCAATTACATTGTGCAATTGCCCGTTTACAAATACATAAAATCCATTGATGAGTGCGCCCATACTGTAAATTTCTACTAAAATTCCGTTAGAGGTATCTTTTAATTGAATAACGTCAAATGGATCATTTGTAATCACTAAGCTACTAAATCGCATGCCATAATTTTTGTAGCACAATGTAAAATTAAATTTGTGTATCTGCAAAAACTAACAACTGTTAACATCAATGCCCTAATTTTGCTGATAATTAGCGAGCAGGAATTATGGAACAAATGAATTATTCAAAGATTAGATTAATTACCGCGGCCAGTTTATTTGATGGACACGATGCCGCCATCAATGTAATGCGGCGAATTTTACAAAGCAAAGGCGCCGAAATTATTCACCTTGGGCATAACCGCAGTGTTCGCGAAATTGTAGAAGCTGCCATAGAAGAAGATGTACAAGGTATTGCCATAACCTCCTACCAGGGCGGACATGTGGAGTTTTTTAAGTACATGAAAGATTTATTGGATGAAAATGGTTGCGGGCATATCAAAATTTTTGGTGGCGGTGGTGGCACTATTTTGCCGGAAGAAATTGAAATTCTCCACCAATACGGCATTAGCCGAATTTATTCGCCCGATGATGGAAGGCACATGGGTTTGGAAGGAATGATTGAAGATGTGCTGCAAAAATGCAGTACCGTTCAATTGCCTGCATTACAATTGAAACAACAGAAAGAAAAAAAATTTGCATTAAGCGAACAAAAAGATATAGTAGCCATTGCCAGAGCCATAACACGGGCAGAAAACAAACAAAACTATACTGCCATTACAGATTATTTACAACAAACCCGCAACAGGCCTGAAACAATTCCTGTAATTGGTATTACCGGCACAGGCGGTGCAGGTAAAAGTTCTGTTACCGACGAGTTGGTGCGCCGTTATTTACACCAATATCCGCAAAAAACAATTGCCGTTATTAGTATTGACCCCTCTAAGAAAAAAACAGGCGGCGCATTATTAGGCGATAGAATAAGAATGAATGCCATAGCAGGCCCCAGAACCTATATGCGCAGTTTGGCCACAAGAGAAGACAATGCCGCTATCAGCGCACATGCAACAGATGCCATCTACATTTGCAAAGCGGCAGGCTTTGATTGTATCATTGTTGAGAGTGCCGGGGTAGGGCAAAGTGATGCCTCTATTCTGCATTGCAGTGATATTAGTTTATATGTAATGACGCCGGAGTATGGTGCAGCGTCTCAATTAGAAAAAATAAATATGTTAGATTATGCCGATCTAATCTCCATCAACAAATTTGATAAAGCAGGCGCATTAGATGCGTTGCACGATGTACAAAAACAATACAAACGCAACCACCAGCTTTTCCAGACGCAGGCTACAGAATTACCAATTGTAGGCACAATTGCTGCACAGTTCAATGATCCCGGTATGAACAGCCTGTTTCAGTTACTCATGCAGAAAACAGCAAAAAAAATAAATATTCAATGGATTGCAGCAACATTACCGGCAGAAGAACTGCATTTGCATGGCAAGAAACCATCCATCATCCCACCAAAAAAAGTACGCTACCTTTCAGAAATTGTAGAACGGATTAGAGAATATGATGCATGGGTACAGCAACAATCTAATATTGCTTCAAAACTATACCAGTTACAGGGTGTATTAGACAATGAATGGTTGAAAGAAAATACAGATTTACAAAATGCCGTTACACAAACAAGCCAGCAATTAGACCCCTATTGCAAGCAACTAAATGATACATGGCCATCGGTAAAAAAGCAGTACAGTTCAGCTTTTTTGAACTATGAAGTGAGAGGCAAAGTAATACAACAACCCCTTACCGTTACCTCTTTAAGCGGAATGGCCATACCTAAAATAATTTTACCAAAGTATAAAGACTGGGGCGATATTTTACATTGGCAATTACAAGAAAATTTACCGGGCCGGTTTCCTTATACCGCCGGTGTATTTGAATTAAAAAGGACCGGTGAAGACCCCACACGTATGTTTGCCGGAGAAGGCGGCCCCGAACGAACCAATAAAAGATTTCATTATGTATCATTAGGCCAACCGGCCATTCGCTTATCAACCGCTTTTGATAGTGTTACTTTGTATGGCGAAGACCCCGATATACGGCCTGATATTTATGGTAAAATTGGCAATAGCGGCGTAAGTATTGCTACAGTAGATGATGCCAAAAAATTATACAGTGGTTTTGATTTATGCGATCCTAAAACCTCTGTAAGCATGACCATTAATGGCCCCGCACCGATTATTTTGGCATTTTTTATGAGTGCTGCTATTGATCAGCAATGCGAAAAGTACATTGAGCAACACGGTTTATGGCCGGAGGTTGAAGCCTATGCCGCCAAAAAATACAACAAACTACAACGGCCTGTTTACTATAACCCCATGGCTCCGGAACGTTTACCTGAAGAACATAACGGACTGGGCTTGCGGTTACTGGGTTTACAGGGCAGTGAAGTATTACCGAAAGAAGTTTATGAACCTATTAAAGCCAATGCTTTAGCACAGGTAAGAGGCACCGTACAGGCCGATATCTTGAAAGAAGACCAGGCACAAAATACCTGCATATTCTCCACAGAATTTGCCTTGAAACTAATGGGTGATGTACAGGAATATTTTATTGAAAACAAAGTGCGTAATTTTTACAGCGTAAGCATTAGCGGTTATCATATTGCAGAAGCAGGAGCCAACCCCATTACCCAATTGGCTTTTACACTTGCTAACGGATTTACTTATGTAGAATATTACTTAAGCAGAGGCATGCATATTGATGATTTTGCGCCTAACCTTTCTTTCTTTTTCAGCAATGGTATGGACCCCGAGTATAGTGTAATTGGCAGGGTGGCTCGCAGAATTTGGGCCAAAGCCATGAAGTATAAATATAATGCCAATGAACGTTCGCAGAAACTAAAATACCATATACAAACTTCAGGTAGGAGCTTACATGCCCAGGAGATTGACTTCAATGATATTAGAACTACTTTGCAGGCATTGTATGCTATTTACGACAACTGCAACTCACTACACACCAATGCATATGATGAAGCTATAACCACACCAACAGAAGAAAGTGTTCGCCGTGCAATGGCTATTCAATTAATTATTAACCGCGAATCAGGAACCGCACAAATTGAAAATTTTATACAAGGCAGTTTTGCTATTGAAGCATTAACAGATATTGTAGAAGAAGCTGTTTTGTTAGAATTTGAACGAATTAATGAACGTGGTGGTGTGTTGGGTGCTATGGAAAGAATGTATCAACGCAATAAAATTCAGGAAGAAAGTTTGCATTATGAAACCTTAAAACACAATGGCGATTTGCCGATTGTTGGTGTTAATACCTTCCTGAATAAAAAAGGCAGTCCAACAGTTATTCCAGGAGAAGTAATTCGCTCTTCAACAGAAGAAAAGGAACAACAAATTCAAAACCTGCTGGCATTTCATCAAAGAAATGCCGCGATAGCAAAGGAAAAACTAGCCTACCTGCAGCAATTAGCGCAACATAATGGCAACCTGTTTGCTGCCATTATGGAAGTAGTGCCCTATTGCAGTTTAGGCCAAATAACCCATGCATTGTATCAGGCAGGTGGACAATACAGAAGAAACATGTAATTTGTACTGATTTTAATCGTTACAAAAAACAAAATCATTCATCTTTACTGTGCTATAGCTATTTGTATAAACATTGTATAATCGGAACGCATATAGCCTATTATTTAAATCAGAAAGCATGAACAAACGGAGTTTTGTATGGATGGTCTTACTATTTCCTGTAAGTATTTGGGCACAAACGCCAAAATTTGATACCACTGTTTTAATTGGAAAAATTGGGTACAGAGTTCGCTGTAATAACAAAAGTCCCGACAATAATTTAGCCAGTATTAAGTTAGTGGGTTTTACCAATGCCCGTGATCCCGAATTTTTTGTAAAGGGTGTTATCAGGCAGGCATCCATTGATGATTTTAACAATGACGGATTTCCTGATTTAATGATGAATGTGTATAATGGTCCGAATGAGGTGTATGGCAATGTAATTGCATTGGTATCCAACGAAAACAAATCCGTATCCGTTGTAAGTTTTCCCGATATCCTGAATGACCCTAAACTTAGAGAAGGCTATAAAGGAAATGATCATTTTCAATTAATGGAAGGTTTATTAATGCGTAGTTTCCCCCTATATTCCTCTAATGATTCTACGGCAACTTATACCGGCATAAAAAGATTTATTCAATACCAATTACAAAAAGGAGAAGGCGATCGATTAAGTTTTAAACCTATGCATACGTATGAAGTAGCATCACCCGAACAAAATTAACAACAACTTTTTTTGTTGGTTATTGTTAATGCTTCATGCAACATTTTGATCAGCAAACCATTTCCGGTATGGAGCGGTTTTACCGGGCCAACCTGATACAAAGTATTACCGGCTTTAAGCCTGCTTGCTTAATTGGTACAATAAGCCCGGAAAGAAATCCCAATCTGGCCATATTCAGCAGCATTGTACACATGGGTTCGAACCCTGCATTAATAGGTTATATTAACCGCCCACTTACTGCAGCTCCCCATACTTTAGCCAATATACAGGTTACACAGGTGTATACCATTAATCACATCAAAGCATCGTTTGTTGCAAAAGCACACCAAACCAGTGCAAAGTATGAGGCACATATTAATGAATTTGAAGCAACGGGCCTTACCATGCAATTTATGCCGGAAATTATTGCTCCATTTGTTGAAGAAAGTAACATACAATATGCACTGCAATTGGTTGAAGTGGTACCCATCAAACACAATGATACTTTTTTGGTGATTGGAAAAATCACCGATATTTTTTTAAAAGATGTTTTACCTGAAGCAGATGGTTTTATTGATATTGATAAAGCAGGTTCATTAGCCTGTTTAGGTTCAGATACTTATTGCAATGGAAACATTATTCAACGCTTTCAATATGCCAAACCCAACTTGCCGGTACAGCCCATTTTATAAAAGATATGTTAATAGCATACCATAAATAGTCAAATATTCATGTAATGAAATTACAGCATATAATGCCTGAAAGCAACGAAAATACTGCATTCTAATTGCTTATACCATTTATAGCTTACATCTCAACATTTGCGTATTGTGCATCAAAAAAAAATTTTGGCACACAATTGGATTTATAATGAATAGAACGGGTTTGGATTAGTTGCCATTTCAGGAGTTTTCCCTATCCCGGATTTGTAAACCATTAAACCATTTGTTATGAAAAAGCTCATTATCGCCGCCGGATTATTTGTAGCATTAGGCATTGCCGAACATACACAGGCACAGGTTAGAGTAAATGTAAACTTCGGAATTGGCGCACCGGTTTATTATCCGGCTCCACGACCTGTTGTTGTTTATGATGACCCTTATGCCGTATGTGCTCCCCGCCCTGTTGTGGTAGTACCTGTACGTCCACGATATGGTTATTACAACGGTTATGGCAGAGGAGACCGTTACTATGATAGAGACAGAAGATTTTATGAAGATTATGAAGACCATGACCGCGGCAGAGGACATGGAAGAGGCCATGACCGTGATGAATGGGATCGTGACTAAATTAAAAATGAAAATTTACCCTATGAAACAAAAAAGCCGCCCGTAATAAGGCGGCATTTTTTATATTATAAAGTCAAGATACTCCGTTAGTATCCTGCATTTTGTGTTAAATTGGGGTTTACAATAATTTCCCTTTTTGGAATAGGGAACACCAATTTAGGAGAGTTGTAATTCAAATTACCAACAGTGCCCTGCGTTCTTTTAATATCAGGCAGGGTAAATCCTTCAAAAGCCAATTCTAATTTTCGTTCTTTTAGAATGGCAGCAAGTGTTAAAATGCCTGGAATATAAGGCAAAAGATTCACCCTTTGCCTTATTTTATTAATGTCGTTTACCGGTGCATCGCCTACCTGTGTACCCATTCTAAAATTAGCCTCAGCCCTGGTTAAATACATTTCCGCTAAACGAATAATGTGTACATTACCATACAGGTTATCGAATTTGGCCGTATAAATAGAACCACCTGAGTTGTAGAATAAACCTAAACGGGCATCACCGGGTTCGTACAAACTAAGATGCGCCTGATTGATTTGAATATCGCCTCTGCTCAATGGTGAGTAATATTGATTGAATGTATTAAAACCTGAAGTAGTTGTAACCTGCATGGCAAATAAATCTTCGCTGGTATTAGCAACAGCTGCCGGAGGGTAAGGAGCCGGGAATGCGGCTGCATAAGTAGATGTTAACGCAAATCCGTTAGCTGTTGCGGTATTAATGGCTCTATTGGCAGCAGCAGCAGCATTGGTATAATCACCTTTTTGTAAATATACCCTGGCCAACATGGCACTGGCAGCAGCTTTGTTTGCATAAAAACCATTGGTAGCAGGCAATAATGATTCAGCGGTAGTTAAATCGCTGATTACTTGCGCATACACTTCAGATACTTTGTTTCTTCTCACTTTATTGGCATCTGTAATTCCTTCGGTGGGCGTTAACACCAATGGCACACCGTCATTAACGGTTGGATCGCCATCATTCCATGCTTTGGCAAATAAGCGCACCAAATCAAAATACAAAGCACCGCGAATAAATTTTGCCTGTCCTTCTACCGTTGCTTTCTTATCGGCGGCCACCACATTCAATGCACGCAATACATTGTTAACATCGTTAATAGCCTTGTAACTGGTTAACCAGTTTTGTGTAGTAAAAAAGTTATCAATAGGAATGGTTTTATTGTAAATCTGGGTCATTCCCTGATAAGTACCACTCCAGTTTAACTCGGCAAAATTGCCCAATAAATCGGGGGCAACAAAAGTTAAACCGCCATAAGCATTTTCTACTCCCATATCTGCATAAGCACCGGTTAAAGCCACCAATACATCGCTACTGGTATTTAATGCAGCAGTTTGGTCAATACTTTGCGTAGGTTTCGTATTCAACATTTTGTTGCAGGCCGTTCCATAAACAACCATTAGCAGCAACAAGCTTTTATACATAAATTGTTTCATAAAAAATTATTTTGTTTTATTAACTGTCTCTTGTCTCTGTTATTACAAACCAATATTTACACCAAACACAATGGTTTTTAATTGTGGGGCAGAATAAAAATCTACGCCCTGTGTAATGTTACTTGCCAAAAAGTCGGCAGTAACTTCCGGGTCCCAGCCTTTGTATCTGGTAATGGTAAATAAGTTTTGTGCCCGTAAGTATACCCTTAAGCTTTCCAATTTAATTTTTCGGATAAGGTTGGAGGGTAAATTATATCCTACCGTTACGGCTTTTACTCTTAAATAAGAGCCATCAGAAATATATCGACTGGACGGGTTGGTACCATTGGCATAAAACAGCCTGGCTTCGGGTACCATGGTAATATCGCCGGGTTTTTTCCAGGCAGCTAACTGATCAATGGTTTGGTTATCGAAACCGTTACTTCCACTGGCAGACATATACTGGCCACCCCCATTATAAATATTATTGCCATAAACACCCTGTAACAACACATCTACATCAAATCCTTTAAACGTAAAGGTGTTACCGAAACCATAAATAAATTTAGGAACAGGGCTTCCAATGACAACATCCTCAGCAGCATTATAATTATTGGTGGTAGTTTTATCTCTTGTACCATCAGACTTCAAAGTATTTTTAACGTATAATGCATCGCCGTTAGCAGGATCAGCACCTGCAAATTCACGTGCCACAAATACACCTAAAGGTTGGCCCTCCATGGCTTTATTAACGTCGGTACCGAGTAACTGACCACCCAGATTTGTAACCTTATTGGTGTTAGCACCAAAATTCATGGAGGTTGTCCATCTAAAATTTTTATTGGAAATATTAGTGGTATTAATGGTAAATTCAATACCATTATTTTTCAATCGGCCAATATTTTTTAATTGGGTGTCAAATCCACTGGTGCCGGGAATTTCCTGCTTTAATAATAAATCGCGGGTATCGCGGTTGTAGTAATCAATTTCAATACTAACGCGATTATTAAACAAACTGGCTTCAATACCAATGTCGGTGCCATAGGTAGTTTCCCATTTTAAATTGGGGTTAGCAATTTGATCGGGATGTTGACCCGGCTGGCCGCCATAGGGTGCATTGCCGGAATATAACCCACGGGCAGCAAAGTCAGGTATTCTGTCATTACCATTACCTGCATAACCGGCTTTTAATTTTAAGAAGCTCAACCATTTAACATCCTTCAAAAAGTCTTCTTCTGTTAATATCCATCCTGCAGAAGCACCTAAGAATAAACCATAACGGTTATTGGTACCAAAGCGGGAAGAACCATCATATCGTCCGGTAACAGATAATAAATATTTATTGTTGAATTTGTAGTTCACTCTTGAGAAATAGGAAACCAGTGTACTGGTGGTAGAAGAAGAACTGGCACCGGTTTTAGAGGCGGCATTGATAAGTTTTTTATATGCATCGCTGGGGAATTGTTCTCCATTTGCACTACTAAAATCGTAGGAACGATCGGTATAACTGGTACCCAGAATTACATCCAAATCGTGCTTTTGCCTGAAATTAGCTTTGTAGTTAAAATAATTGTTGGTAGTTAAATTCAATACCTGGGTAGTACCATAAAAACCACTTCCATTTGGCACACCGGTGTTTCTGGCAGTTAAACGGCCATAGTAACTTTCTTCAAACTGATTTAACTGGTCAACTCCAAAATCTGTATGAAAACTTAATTGCTTTGTTAAAGTGGCGGTAGCATAAAAAGTTCCTACAGTCCGGTTTACCAATGTATTATAAAAACCATCAATAACGCTTAACAATGGATTATAATATACAGGATAATTGGTATTTGGAGCACCGGTATTCGGATCTAAAGCCCCAGTGGTTAACCCGGTTCGGGGGTCGATTAAAGGAGTAATGGGCGATAAAGCCACTATCTGCAGGGGGGTAGAAAAGGCATTATCATTAGATACCCTGCTATTTAAAGAACGGGCAAAGGCCAAATTAATACCTGCTGTTAACCAATCCTTTACTTTATGCTCCAAATTAGCCCTTCCTGAATACCTTTTATAACTGTTGCTCACTAAAATACCTGTTTGATCCAAATACTGGCCGGAAACATAAAATTTTGTTTTTTGATCTCCGCCGGAAATATTCAGATCATATTCGGAAATTGGGGCATTTTGAAAAGCCTCATCCTGCCAATTGGTATTTACTTTTGCTGTCTGCCAGTCGTTGGTACCGGCAGAGTAGCGGGTAAACCGGCTGTTTACATAATTTAAATAATCCTGTTGGGCCGCCTGAAGGGTTGAATAATACCCCGCTAAATAATCCTGATTAGCAGCACCTAATGCAGCCTTTGTAAAATAATCAACATATTGTTTGGCATCTAAAAACGCTCGTTTTCCGGTAGGCTTTTGTGTGCCGGTATAATAACTAAAATCAATTCTGGAAGTGCCTGCTTTTCCTCTTTTAGTGGTAATCAGTACTACCCCATTCGATGCACTTGCACCGTAGATAGCTGTAGAAGAGGCATCTTTTAAAATCTGAATAGATTCAATATCATTCATATTTAAATCGGCTAAAGCATTGGTAGGAGCTGAAGTACTGGAGAGGTTATCGGTAGTAATTGGGATACCGTCTACAACATACAAGGGTTCATTTCCTGCGGATACAGAAGATGCCCCTCTGATTTTAATGTTGATGGCCTGTCCTAATTTACCGTTTTGTTGCGATACCAAAACACCGGCGGCACGGCCCTGTATGGCACTTTCAAAACTGGTAGCGGGGGTATTAGCAATTTCCTTTGCACTTACAGTTGAAACCGCACCTAACACATCTTTTTTAATTTTGGTACCATAACCCACCACCACTATTTCGTTAAGGCTTTTATCCGCCTCAGCCATTTTGATGTTAAGTGGCTGGCCTGTTAAGCGAATGGCCATATCGCGGTAACCCACATAACTAATTTCTAAAATGGTTACCGATTTGGGCACCACCATCTTAAAATTTCCTTCCGCATTGGTAGTGGTAGCATCATTGGTACCCTTTGCTTTAATAGTTACGCCTGAAAGTGGTTTCCCATCCTGTTGGTCAGTAATGGTACCCGTAACTGTTACTGTGGTTTGGGCCTGCAGTTGCGTTAAAAGCAATAGCAGAGTGCTCATCATGAGCATCAGCTTTTTTCTCATAAATATGTTGTTTTGATTAAACGTTAATACTTGCCAAAGTAGCAAATTAATAAAAAATATTTAAAAAAAATAAAACTTTTAAGCAAAACAATTAAGAGCGGTTAAAAAAAGTAAGAGCGGCTTAACAAATCTAATGTTTTATTAAAAAAACAGGCGGTAAGAATACCGCCCGGAATTGAATAGAAAATTAAAACACGAGAGAAAAAAGCAAAAAATTTGAAAATATGTTTTATTGTTTTTGGAGAATGAGCTTAGTAGGACCAGCATCATATCCATTTCCACCGGGCCCATCGGCTTTTAGTTCCATGGTTAAAGTAATATAACCGGTACAGGAAAACACATATCCGGCTACATAACCTGAAGCATTTTTGGCTCCGGTACCAACAGCAGTCATATTATATCCACTACCATAATTACCAAAATTTGTTTTTGGAATTGAAGCTGTTCCTGTAGCAGGGTCAACATATACAATTAAAGGTTTAACAACTGTTCCGTAAGCGGGATTAGGATATACCTGACTTAAATTTACCTGGTTAGGTCCGGGTCCATCTGTTACTTGCACCAAATTGCCCGGATTCCAATCTGCCCAATCGTCTCTTAACACTTTATAAGTACCGGCAATTGGCGCAACAAAAGGGCAAACTACATAGGCACTAAAAGAAAATGCACTATGATAATAAAAACCGGTAACCAGGCCGCTGCCACTATTATTACCCGTATTATTTACATCATATGTTTTACCGCTTTTGGTAGTAATACGATTATAGAAAGTATAGTTGGTTCCCGGCTGAATAGCTGAAGCGCCGCCTAAAGCAGTTGCTAATTCAGCACCTGTTACTGTAATTGTAGTTTGTGGACCGGCATAATTAACCGTTTTAACTTTTTTCCATTGCGTAGTATCATAGGATGATCCCGGAACTACAAAAACGGTGATACTGGTAATTGCTTCTCCATTTGGATATTGGTGAACGATAACTCCAACGGTAGAAGTAGCCAAAGATGCATAATTAAGGTTTTGGCTAATGGTACTATCTAATACCAGATAGGATCCAATACCAAAATTTTTATAACTGCTCAATGGGTTAATATCCCCTCCCGATTTTTTACAGGAGTTAACTACTGTTATTAAACAGACTATTGATAAAATATAAAATAACTTCTTCATATTCATAAATTTAATCATTTATTTAATAAAGTTATCCGGGTTCGTATCCCAAAATACCTTGTTTGCTGCATCGCCCGGAGTTTTTTGTGCCGGCGCATTTGAATTTCTGTTCACGAAAACAGAAGGATAGAAGAACGAACGCATAAAGAAGCCGGGGGATGGCGTGGTTACCGCTAATTGAACATTAGAGGGTTTTCCGGTTCTGCGCAAATTATTGTAAGCTTCTATACCATTACCCCACAATGCAATATAATATTCATTCATTACTACATTCATTTGTGCATCTGTATTTGGCGCTGCATCATAGCTGTTTAAAACCAAATTAATGTAATTATTAATTTGAGTGGTTGTTGGAACCTGAGAAGAAGGAACACCTGTATAACCAATTGATGCAGGGAAATTAATTACTTTATTAATAGAAGCAGTTACCCCACTTT